>JAQULY010000004.1 GCA_028718445.1 Kiritimatiellia bacterium | reverse complement strand
CGGTCCCGGACGGGGCGGCCTGACCAGCGTAGGCACGCTCTGCATGCAGTTCCATGGCGCCGCCGACCGCCCGGAGGTCGCCAAGTCACTGGAGTTGATGTCCGGCTGGAAACCGCTATGGAACGGCACGCGTCCGGGCGAGAAGCTCGCGAGCAAGGAGGGCAGGGCACTGCAACCCGTGATTCCAGGCGTTCCAGGCGGCAGCACGCAGTACTACCTCTACTACGCCACGCAAGCGATGTGTCAGTCCGCCGGCTCGCGCTGGGACAAGTGGAACGCCGTCATGTGGCCGGAGTACGTGCGCGCCCAGTTCGTCAAGGAGCAAGCCATCGCGGACACCAACGGCGTGCTGCAGGCCGTCGGCTGGTGGGAGAATACCGACACACACTCCGACCGCCCCGTCATGGACACGTGCCTGACCGCGCTGCAACTGATGGTCTACTACCGCTACATGTTCACGCAACAGGCCCCGCGCAGCGCGCCGCGAACGATTGCCACGGCCACGCATACCAACGACGTCAAGGTCATCACCACCTTGTAGAGAGCAGTTCAACTGCTGCGCAGTTGAACTGCTCTTTCTAGGCTCATTGGCTGCAACCCCGGAGGTCAATCGGCCAGACGCCAACGACGTCAGCCCCTCTGGTCAGGTAGTAGCGATCGAACAGGTTGATGGTGGGATCGCAGTGGGACGTCACCAGTTCCAGAACGGAGCCCAGGGGCGGGGGAGCGACCGTGTCGGGGAAGGAGACCTTCCCGTATTCGTCGCCGAACCAGTCGTATGCCATACCGGCATGCTCCGCCCCCATGATCTCAGGGACGCCTCCGTGCCGGTAGAGCGCTTTCAGCCCGGCATCTACAGTGACGAAACCATTCTGGTTGGCACTGATGACCGTGGTTAGCAGCCGCAGGGCCGGCGCAAAGGAGGTAAACCGCGCGGCGTCGCCGGCCGATCCGATGGCGCGGTATTCGGCGTCCATGCAGACATAGGAGCCAACCTGCATCTCCGTTATCTCCGGAATCCGAATATCTATGTCGAATGTTCCCGTGCCGGAGGCGCTGAAGATGACGCAGTCCGCCGTCAGGCGCCGCAGTTTGCGGAACAACTCGGCCGCCTCCCGCAGACACGCCAGGGATGCAGCCTGGCGTTCTTCATACGTCTGGATGTGCTGAACCTGTCCGGCGTAGGCTTGCATGCCCTTCAGACGTAGCGAGGGCCGCGCGAGAATCTGTCCGGCAAGTTCTAGCGCATCGGATGGTTTGACGCCGGTACGATGCAGACCGGCGTCCACATCCAGGAGCACGTCCATGGTCAGTCCGCGGGCGCGTAGCGCCTGATCGAGCAGCTCCACGCCGGCGCGGTGGTCAACGACGGTCATGAGCGCGGGCACGGCCGCCCGGAGTTCAACCAGCCGCCGGACTTTCTCAGGCGTGGCCACCGGCCCGGTGACGAGGATGCCGCTAATGCCGGCCTTCGTCAAAGCTTCGGCCTCCGACACCTTGGCGGCGCAAACACCAAGCGCGCCGGCCTCGATCTGCCGGCGCGCCAGCGCCGAGCACTTATGAGTCTTGGCGTGCGGACGCAGACGTTTGCCGGCTCCGGCGGCCACGGTCTGCATCTGCGCGATGTTCGTGTTGAGGATATCGAGATCCAACACCAGGCACGGCGTGTCGAGATCGCTCTTCCGTGTGGGTACAGAGTTCATGCGTGCTCCATGCGTTTCCGTCTCAGTGACCGTTTCCAGCCATGTAGCTTCGGATCGTGCGGATCAGCCGGTCAATCTGGTCGGCGGTATGACTCGCGAAGATGGCGATCCGGATGGAGGGAACATCTGGTGCGCTTGTGTATTCGCGAGGCTCGAACACCCGCACCATGATGCCCTGCTCAAGCAGGTAGGCCCCAAGCCGACGGATATCGCCTGTCGCGTCAAGGCGGAGGCTGATGATGGGAACGGGCGTGTCGGCAATATCGAACCCGAGCTCCCGCAATCGATCCCGGGCATGGGCCGTGTTGCGCAAACTGTCCCGTCTGATTTGCGGATCCTCGTGGAGCAACTGCAACGCCCGCGCGCCGGCAGCCATGTCTGGCACCGACGCGGCGGTGGCGCCGCGCGGAATCATGGAACTCGCCCTCAGTCTCGAAATGAAGTCCGCCTCATCCCCGATGAACCCGCCCCTGCCGCCCAGGGCCTTGCTCATCGTCCCGGTCGCGTGGCACGACGCCAGCCGTTCCAGACCGAAGTGTTCCAGGGCCCCGCGACCGTTGACTCCGAGTATGCCAACGGCATGCGCGTCGTCCACGCACAGAATGTGGCCGGGATACCCGGCCAACAGCTCCATGTAACGATCAAGCGGTGCGATTGCGCCGGTGACCGGGAACACGCCATCCGTAAGCAGCAAAGGGCGTTGTCCCGGCCGAAGGCTTTGAAGCTTGTCGCCCAGATCGGCGACATCTCGGTGCTTGAACGAGATCACCGGCGCCTCAACCGTGCGGAGGGCGTCACGCGACGAGTAATGCGTCTCGGCGTCCACAAAGACCGCGTCACTGAGACGCGCCAGCGCGGAGAGCAGAATCTGCATGCCCATGTAGTTCGAAGGGTAGGACAGAATGGCTTCTTTCCCCGTAAAGCGCGTGAGCGCCGCTTCGAAGCTCGCCTGAACCGGGTGCTTGATCCCTCCCGAGACCGTACCGGTCATCCCGAACGCGCGCACGGCTGCCGCCGCCGCCTCGCGCACCTCCGGATGTGTCTGCAGGCTCAGGTAATCGCATCCGCAGTAGTAGTCGAATGCCCGCCCATCCTCCAGAACGATGCGCGAACCGTGATGTTGAGCGATTGTCTGAGATGAACTCATAAGAACGACTCCCGAAGTGTAGAACCAGTGCGGACACCGCGGCGTCAGTGACGCGCCACGCGTTTCCGCCAGCCGGCCAGCAGACGTTCGATGTTGCCGCTGAAGATCAATTCCAGCTCCCGGTCGGGGAGATTCAGCCGCCGGTGGCGCGCGATCGCGGTAGGGAGGTAGTTGTCCACCACGGGCCGGCAGGCGGAGGAATCCGTTCCGAAGATGAGCCGCTCGGGACCGACCGTCTCATAGGCGCGTTTCAGCACCTCGAAGTTGGTGATCGCCGTGTCGAAATAGACATTCGGCAACTTGAAGAATTCACCCATTCGTTCCGTGCCCTGGGGACCGGTGGACTCGCCGATATGCGGAATAATGATCGTCAAGTCCGGGTTGTTCTTCACGAAATCGTGAGTAGGATCGTACTCCTCTTCGATCTGAACCGGGAGGTTGAAGCGCCTGATCTGCTTCAGGAACTCCCGGCACTTTGGCGATGCGTAGTCGTAGCGCGGCTCGTTGTCGTGACGGTGCCACTTGATGCCGGCGTATTGCCCAAGATCATCCGGGATCAGGTAATCCGTCCACACGAAATAGAAGGGGTAGACATCGTGCTCCCGTTTCGCTGTCTCCAGGCAGTAGGCATTTGAGCGATTGCGCCACTCCGGCGTGTCCAGGATTCGGTACATGTCTTCGGGAAAGGCCATGACCACGGCGCCGGACGCGCCCACCGCGTCGAGTTCCTCCCGCATCTGACTGGCGGGATAGCGTTTGATACCGGGCGCCGTGTCCTTCGGCGTGTCTCCCAAGTGTACGTGTGCGTCTATGATCTTCATTTTCCTGTCCAGTTCTGGTGACGATCACAGGGGACGATTCGGAAGTGTCCCCTCGTCTTCCGTAATCGTCTACCGGATCATCTTTTCATGTTTTTCGCAGCACTCTCGACATTCCCCCTGCGCGCGTGGCGCAAGCAAGTGTCCGCCCACCGTGATCGCCAATCCGCCCACGATGAGCGCGCTACCCAGCAGCATGAATCCGTTGATGTGCTCGCGCAGCACCAGCACCGCCAGCGCGGAGGCCATCACGGGCTTGAGAAAGAACATCATGCCTGCCTGGAAGGCCGTGCCGCGGCCGAGTCCGAAATAGTAGAGGCCGTACGCCAGCGCGGTGCCGGGGAGAGCCACATACAACGTCGGCGCCCAGGCACTCGCCAGGCCGTCAACGCCCTGCCGCGCCGTCACCAGCAGGGCGAAGGGCAGCACCATCAGGCTGCCGAAGAGCGCGGAGTAACCCGTCAGCACGAACACGCCATAGTTCTTGATGACGCGGCGCACGATGCAGACGCTCAGCGCGAACAACAGGGCCGCCGCCAGCATCAGCCCGATCGCCGTCAGAGATTGACGCGTGAAGGCGCCTGATTCCCAGGCGAAGCAGGCCACGCCCGCCAGGCCGGCCGCCATGGCCGCCCATTTCGGCGCGCTCCAGGGCTCGCGATTGACGAAACGCGCCAGCAGCAGGACAAAGATGGGGTTGGCGCTGAAAACCACGGCGCACGACGCGGCCTTCTCGAAGACCAGGATAGCGGCGTGAAAGAGCACCAGCGCCAGCGCGAACCCGATGCCGCCGTTGAGCGCGAGGACGCCATAGTCACGCGGGCCCAGCCGGACCGCCCGTTGGCGCAAGGCTGGTCGAGCCAGGGCCAGCAGTGTCAACCCGGTCAGGAAGAAACGGATGAACACCATCTGGAACGGGTGTACCCGCGCGCCGATCAGCTTACTGGCCACCTCGATCGTGCTGAACAAAGCCACGCCGGCGAAGAGCGCGACAAAGGCAATCGCGGCAGGGGCCTTCCCCACCGGAGGTGTGGGTGTGTGGGTGTGTGGATGTGTGGGACCTTCGGTTGTGTCATGGCTCGCCGTCACTGTTCAGACTTCCCCTCTGTCCACGCGAAACGATGACAGCATACTGAATTTCCTCTCACACTAGAAGTCGCAGACGGGCGAAGTGCGGGCCGTCAGACATGTCACCAAGGTCTGTAGCCGTACGGGTCGAGTGTGGCAGTCATAGGCTCTGTGTAGAGCACGAAGCACGGGGGAACGTCGTCGGGCACAAGGTCCTCGACGGCGGGCAGTGCGGCTGGGCGATCGGCTGGCGCCTGAAGTCGCTGTGCTACCACCAAGTCCCCTGGATTGGTGATCTCGAACCAGAAGACGTGCCCGTTCTTGCCTGCCGTCACATAAACCACGACCTCATTCCAGCCTGCCTTGAGCGGCGCCTTGACCTTCTGGTAGAAATCGAGGCCGAAACCGCCCGTTCTGGAGGTCGAGCGAAACACTTCGCGGCCGTTGACCGCCACCCGCAGCCACCAGTCGGCGCCAACGCCGAGCACCGCCTCGCGTGGCCGCGAGCTCCAGACGTGCGTCACGGCAATGGCTGTGTCACCCATATGCACGCCGTAGATCTTGCCCAGATCGTTCTTCCCTTCCAGCCCCAAACCATTGAGGGAATCGGTGGGCGTCGCCCAACGGACCTTCTCGTTTCGCGAGTTCCGGGTCTCGAAAGAAGCATCCCGATGCGAAAGCAGTTCCGCGAGCACTGGGTTGTCCATATAGTCGGCGTCCTTCTCCCCTGTCGGCGGAACTGGGCCCAGCACGACCCATTCGTTCACAGGCACGCTCGTCACGGTTCGTTTGACTTCGAACAAGCGTTTCGTCAGCGCCACGGAACCACGGATATTGAGATTGGCCAGCAACAGGCTATGTAACCGGTTGACCTGCCACTGCGTGCGGGTTCGGTCGTTACGGAACTTCTCGTCCGCCAGCGGCTTGGCCTCTGGTTGTTTCGTCGTGGTATTCAGTTCTTTCACCATTGGGTCGATCTCGCGGGTTGCCGTCAGATCGGCCATCCACTTGGGATCGACCTGGAAGAAGACCATGCGTCCCTTGCCGCACGGCCATACACCCATAAGCCCGTCCAGAAGCGACACGAAGGCTTTGTCGGACGACCTCAACTTCAGCAAGTCCACGGTCGCGCGCCAATGCAGGTTCTGCGGCCCAACTCCTTTGAGCAGTGGATGGCGCCCGCCATCGAGCACGCCAGCTCTGACGCGAGTTGCCTCCGCCTTCACCCGCCTGGCAAAGAGCGCATCGGCCAGTAGTGACTCGTTCGCATACAAAACCAAAACTTCGCCGCCGCCAGCCAGGAAGGCCGCCACCTGGTCGCGCCTGGCCGCCAAAAGCCGCTCCTGCCCACCGGCGATCACCAGCACATGCTTCTTCGGCGCCAGACGCTTCGAAGCGACGGTGGCGGAAAACCCCAGGGCCTCCACGCTGTTGGCCGTCGTCTCATCCAGGCAGACGGCCGTCTTTTCGATCCGTTTTTCCAACGGCTTCTTCAGATACCGGACCAGGTTGGCCGCGACGGTGTCAGCGCCGGGTTCGCGACCGACACGCCCGACCAGATCGAGTTGACAGAAGATCACCTCGCCTTTGCCGTGCCGCCAAGTCATCAGCGGCGTGTACGAAAGGTCGAACTCACAGTCCAGGACTGGAACGAATGGTCCGAAATGCGGCGTTTCAATGACATCCGACGCCACGTTGCCCCGGTTACTGGTGTGGAACGAGCGCGGGGAGACGGCGAGCCGGTCGCCCGCAGGACCGTCAGAGATCAGCGTCGCGTGCCCCTGCCAATCGCGGAGCACTTCCGCCGTCAGACCGGTCGTCAACGGATGCCCCGCCTGGCGGATGAATATCTGCCGGGGACAACGATCCTCATGGCGAAACCCGATCTTCTCCAAGTCCACGCAGTGTTGTTCGAAGACCGCCACGCGTAACCCCTCCTCGACATCCTTGGCTGAAAAGGGGAGTCCCTCCATCCCCTGCAACGCGCGCCGTCCGACCACCAGTACGCGGCCGTCCATGGATGCGCCGGCTTTCCACGGCTCGGTCGGCACGCCCAGCGACTTCAGCCATGCCGTTGTCTCGCCTTCCGGATCGAGAATGAAGAAAGGCGCCGCTTTGCGAGTTTGTTCGGCAACCGGCCGCGGATAGACGGTTATGGCGAACCCATCGCGGCCTATCGGCTGACCGTCGGTCCTATTTCGTACGGTCAGAGCCAGATCATAGTCGGTTGGGACCGTGACATCGGGCAGGCAGAAACGAAAGGGTGTACGAAGGCGGGAATAAGGTTCCATCTTGCACACGAATTGACCGTTGGAGGACACCGCCGTGGTCCGTCGCTCCTTGAGTTCCCAGTTGGCGTCCCATGTCGCGTTGTCGTTGCGATCGTGGACGCCCATGAACGTCTTCTCAACAGTCTGACCGCCGTAGAAATTGTGATCCTTCAGCGTCCAATCCTTTTCAGGCCCGCCGATCCAGGCCATGTCCGGCTGGCGCAAGCCGGCATCTGCAGCTTGCAGAATCGGGCCGACTCCGCCAACGCCGGTGCCGTTGTCGAAAGCTACGCCGCAGAAGCGCCAGGAACGGCCGGCACGCACAAAGTCCGATATCCGCTGGGGCGCCAGGGTGGGGTTGAAATTCGTGTCGAGCCGGAGAGACCAGATGGAGGCACTTTCCCGCGGCCATTGATAGGCACTGTACATCCGATAGGAATCGGCTTCCCCGCCATAAGCCTCGTCGCCCACTCGCCGGGCCAGAAATTCCGTCAGGTACAGGACGCCTCCTTTCTGGTAATCCACGTTGAGTGGCGCCAGGAGTCCTTCCATCGTCATGAACGGACGGTCGCCTTTTTCCGAGTACTCCAGCGGCCAGTCCTCGACCTCCTGCGCCGGGGTATGGTTAGGATAGAAATTGGCCGAACAGATATCCCCGCCCCGCGTGCCGCCATGGAAATAGTATAGCCGGGTGGGATCGCTCTGGCGGCTGATGAGGTAGCTGCGAGTGTTTTGGGGGCTGGACCAGCTCATGTTATCGGCGCGGCCGATTTTTGCCGGCGAGAAATCGCTGGAGTTGCCGGGCGAGTTAATGCCCAACCCGTAAATGACGATGGAGGGGTGGTTCTGGTACCGGCGGTAGTAATGTTCAGCCCAAACGATGTAGTCCCGCAGGACTGCCGGATCGGACAAGTTGAGGTCATGGCATACCATCCCCTGAGGTATGTACAGCACCCCACGTTCGTCGCAAGCAACGGCGCCCGGCACCCAATCCGCGTCATAGAAACGGAAACTGTTGAAGTAGATGGGCTGAACCATGGTGTTGCCCATCGCCATGACGCTGTCGAGTTGCTCTAGTGTGTTAGGGGCACGATAACCCCACGTTGCCGGCACCGGGTAGAAGGGCTGCCCGTTAAGATACAGACGCCGGCCCTGGGCCCAGAATTCGCGGATGCCGAAGCGGACGATCTCTGAACGGTCCAGTTCCTTGCCCGCGGCATGTTTCAGAACCACCTGGCCGACATAGAGATTGGGCTCGCGAATGGACCACAGCTTGAGCATCCCGGCAGGCAGAACCAGGTGGTGCTGGCTCTCTCCAGCCGGCAGCATGCCCAATGGGAATGTGTTCTCCAACACGGGCTGCCGGCCGTCAAGCTCGTAGATGCCGACATGGCATAGCAGATCCTCGATGGGGGCCGCCGACCGGATTGTCACCAGCGGATCAATCCTGGTTCCGCCACGGACAACGGTCTGATACCACACATCTTCCACGTACGCTTCCGATGAGCGCATCTCCAGTCGGAACTCCTCGGGCAAACCGAAGACTCCGACAATCCCGGCAAAGTGGGCCCGCGCCCGGTTGCACGCCGTATTCTCCGCCGCGGACACCGTGATCTGATCCCGTGATTGCATCCCCAGCCCGAGACGACCGCAGTAGAGCCGCAAGCGTGCCGGCTGGCCCGGCACAACCAGCGCGGTTACGTCAACCTCCCCGCCGTAGCCAGGAATCTCGCCGGCCTTGCGGCCGTTGGCGTATACGGCAACCCCGAACAGGCAACGGCCAATCTTGAGGACAATGCGGTATCCTTGCCAATCGACCGGAACGGCGATCTCCCGCTCGAACCAGGCGGCATTCTTGTAGACCTTTTCCTGCTCGGGCTCCTGCGTGAAAGGCAGCGGAACCTGTCTTGGCAGAACCACGGTTTTGGGCTCCCACTGATCGCCGGGCTGTTCCCCTGGTTCCCGCACATACTGGGCCTTCCACTCGCCCGCCAAGGGTAACCGCGGACGGCCGGTCAGGTTTGTCCCGATCGAACCGGCGCCCTGCGCCGCCACCGCGATGCACTGCGTGCATGCAAGGGTCGTCATCAACAGGAAGCAGTCAACGGTCCGCAGCGGATGCTTCATGTTCGTGTTTCGCATGGTACCCGATCTCAAGTCAGCTAAGTGGTCACATTCACAAACACCGGACTGGCATATATGATTCCGCCATCGCGCTGCAACGCCCGCAGATAGAAATAGGTGTTCTTCTCCGCGGGCGGCAACTCTATGGTTGTCTCCATATCCAAGGAAACGGATTGGGCAGACCAGACAACGTTGCCATCCGATACAATTTCAACGACCTGCAGAGAATCTTCCGCGCTCACTTTCAGATATGCCGCGATTTGCGTTGTGCGACCTACCGCTATTTCGCTACCGGAGATTGCGCCATTGATCCTGAAAACGACCAAAGCCCGCGTGTCCCACACCGCCCAGCTTCGGCGCGCTTTCAGACTGTCATAAATTGAATGACGCTCGATCTGCTCGGTCCACAATCCGGTCAGAATCACGCTTTTCGGGTTAAGAGTGCCCGTGCCTTCCTGGATTGCATAGGCCCGTCCCGGCCAGCCGCAATGGTTGTCGGTTCCGCCTGTGAATCCGACCTTGTAGCCGCGGGCCAGTGCGTCCTGCAGGGAAGCCTGATTGTTCTGATGCCACCCGCGCCACACGTCATCGTAAAGGTTCTGCTCCTGATTGCCGCGAATCTGCATGATTTCCGCCATGCGGACATGTTCGACGGGGGCGTGCCATGGATAGGGATGCCACACTGGAGCATCGTCCTTGATGCGGCGCGTTTCCGCCTCGGTATTCGTGTGATGCGGTATGACCAGAAAGTCATGCGTCTGATAGAGCGCTTTCAACTTTCCCTCACAATCCTCAACGCGAGCGCCAACAATCCCCGCCGCACCACCGCAAATCAGGGCATGGCCGGGATCGGTGAAGTAGTAATTCTCATGGCCGCGGTCGCTGGAATTTTCCCAGCCGAAGAACGTGGCAAACTCGCCCTCTTTTGCGAACGTCTCCACTGCCGTTACCGTGTCGTTCCAGTTTTGGCCCCGCGTGTTATGGTCGCTCGGCGCCGCAAAGTCCATATTCAGTTCATCCCGTGCGCAGCGAAGGGCTTCATGAATGGATCGCTGGCCATCGCCGGAAAAATCGGTATGCCAATGAAATTCGCCAAAGGCCGGTCGTAAACCGTCAGGTCCATTTCGCCAAACGGGATTGCCGCGAAGGACAATGTTGTCGCCAACACGATTGCCATTGGTCACATTGTCCTCCCTGCTCAGTTGTTCGACGGGAATTGTTACCTGCAAACGGCCGATATCGGCGGGTTCGGGCAAACTGACAACCGTTGTGCTCTCAAGGGATTGGGACCAACGTCTATTCATCCAGGTCAGTGTTGCATTTACTGGTCTTGTGAAAGAGGAAGGGTTGCCGAAGCGGTCTTCAGGCACCAGCAGAGTGCGGACCTTGCCGTCCGCACCGGCCATCGGCCTGGAATAGATCGACAGCCGTTCGACCGCGGCGGCTTTCACCCTCAGCAAACACTCGCTCCCAGATTCTTTTACAGCGTCCAATTGCGGGGCATTGGGGTCCGGATCCGTGTTCACGTCAATCGTCCAGATGGAAATGACGTTGTCGACGCCGGACCACATTGGAGGAATGGCGGTCAGGCGAATCCGAAGCGGCCGGCCTTGCGGTATGCCATAGTGCAGTTTGGCCCGACAGAGCACGCGGTTCGGATTCAGGCGTAATTCGCCCGGCGTTTGCCATGTTCGCCAGCGAAAAGTGATGTCAGCACCCTCGATTTCCATCCCGACGTATTTCCACTCCAGGAAAGCCCTCAATTTGTGGCTGCGCAATTCGATCTGCGCGCCGGCGACATATCGCCTTTCAGGCCGCCAAACTAATTCGTAGGGAAAGTGCCGGCACATTGTCGCGCGGGCGTTCGGGTCTTTCGATATTTCCAGGGACATGGACGTCTCCCTTAGGTCGTCTTGTGGTCAGGCCAGAATCCCACTGCAGGGGCTTCGCCCCAAGCGGTTGTCTCCAATTAGCGCAACATGATTACCGTGCCGTTCGGCAACAAGCGCAGAATGACGTCGCCATCTCGTATGATAACGCTGCCGTTCCATCCGTTCGGCGTCGTGATCCCGAGGAATGCGCCGTCGGCTGCACCGCTCGCCAGATCGAAAAGCACGTACTCGCCGGCTTCCGGTCTGGCGCCCAGCGTCTCGATCCGGACTTCGCCATCCAGCGTGAGATTGGCGGCGTCGGTGAACCGCACCTGGTCATGATCCGACGTCGAGCGCACGCGAAAGACGCTTTCGGCCGCGGCCCCCAGGGTCAGTCGTCCGGAACCGGTCAGCGTCAGCGTGGCCGCGTTCGTCCCGTTGGTTCCCGGCGCAACACCCTCTGCGCATATGACGATCGCGGCGCCGCTGCCCAGAGAATTCGTTCCGTCGCCGGATAGGCCTCCGATGGTGTCGCTTTGGCCGTTGAAGTCCATGGTGGCGCCGGTGTCCGTCTGAATCATGCCCGTGTCGGGCATGCTCCCGGTAGCGGAGGACGCCAACACCAGCGTTCCGCTCTGGACACGCGTGCCGCCGCTGTAGGTGCTGCTCACGGACTTCACCCGCCATGTGCCGCTTCCCGTTTTGATCAAACGACCGGGGTGTGTCGCATCGTAATCCCGGAAGACGGCGTCACACTCCGCCATCGCTTTGTCGGTATTCAAGTCCGCATAGCCATTGACTCGTATATTCGGACCGTAAAGGTCGTTATTCGCGCCTTGTAGTCTGGCGCCGCTGATCACGATCTCGTTGGTGATGAAGACGTCCCCGTTGTAGCCAAAGGAAAGTGTCCCGCCCGGCAACAGCTCGATCGGCCCCGAGCCCAGCACGCTGGATCCGTTAGCTCCCTTGTAGACATTGAGTTTCGCACCACTCCCGATCTGCGTGCCGCCGCTGTAGGCATTCGTGACGCTGGTACCACCCACCGCGACATTCCCGGCATCAACGATCATCGTCCCTTTGCTTCCGACGGCATCCTTAACGACCCCGTAGAGACCTAGGGTGTAACCGGACGCAGACGAAAAATAAGAAGTCGAACACAACGAAACCGTGCTGAACGAATTGTAGTTGTACCTGGTGCTGAAGCGACCGCCCTCCACAACGAGATTGTGTTCGTTGGCCATATGGGCGTCATAGAGCTGCAGCACACCGTAGGGTTGTATCCGGATGGCATCCGGCGTGGCAGGCAGATTGGAGCGGAACCGGGCTGTCCGTGTGGTTCCTTCGACCCCGGCAATGATGCCGGTGTCTCCCACGCCGGGCACGGCGCTGTCACTCCAATTGGCCGGCGTGTGGAAGTCGGCGTTGTTGGCTGTGAATGTCCGTTCGGCGGCCCGAGTCGGACCTGCCAACGCCCATGCCGCCACGGCCGCCAGACCGAGCCGGCGCGACACGCCGTCCTGCCCAGCAAGGGCGAACAACCTTCGGGGAACGGTTGGCGTTTTCATATGCTGCCTCCTTCTCCTGTTTGGTGGATTCATTGTCCGGCCAACGAACATCCATGGAAGTGCTCTTCACGCCAATACCCGTCATTCACTCTCCAGAAGATGTCCCGGCCACATCAGAGGTTCGGGAGGAAGGGAGTCGTTCAGGATTCGCTTCCACAACAGCCTGATCTGCGCCTTCACGCGATCGCCAACATGGAATTCGTACCGCGTTACGGGCACGCCATAGTGCAGACGCACCCCATCCGTGGCGAGAGTAACAACCCTGAGATCCTCCGGGACTTTCACGCCCGTGGCCAGCAGCGCCAGGGCCACGGCCCGCATCATGATATCGTCGACCACAATCGCGCCGTCCGGCATTCCGTCCGAACGCGCCCGCCAATCCCCGATCCGCCTCATCATTTGGCGCTGAATTTCAGCTTCGTTTCCCGTCACGCTTGCGAGGGCCGGAAAGGTAACCGCCTCGATTGGCGGCAACCCAAGCGCACCGGCTTCGTCTTGCAGCACAACCGACGTGGGCGTCCACGAAGGTTGGTCTGTCATCCTGATGCCAGGAATGAAAACCAGCCTCCGGCACCCGTGCTGGGCCAGGCATGCCACGCTGTCCTCAACAAAACGCTTGATGTCGTAGTGCCCGGCCTCGTTGTCCCCGACGATCGGCAGTCTGCACTCGCGTTCCAACATGGGAACCAGGTCCGTCCGCAGGCCAACGTAAGCCAATCCTTTGAAACCGTAGTTCTGAATGTCTCGCTTCAGATGGTCCAGCATCTCCTCTTTGCCGGTTCCATCGGCCGCCGTTGTCGGATTGATGCCATCGTACACCCGACAGACCCACTTGTAGTCGCGCGCCTCCTCGCACATAGCCTTCTTTACGGCGCGGTAGAAATGGGCCGACTCATCCGCCAGGGACGGTCCGAAAAGCAAGGCGATGTGCGCGTTGTGCGCGCCGTGGCTGACGAAGGTGCCGCGACGGGGCCGGCGCTCGATGTAGCCCTGTGCGACCAGAGGGGCGACCGCCCGCTGAATCGCGCTGCGATCCACCCGCCACAGGCGAGCCAGCTCCCCCGTCGGCGGCAGGCGTGTCCCGGGCGGCAACTCTCCCTTCGCCAGCTTCTGCCGAAGAAAGAGCTCGATCTGCCGATGAACCGGTTCCGCTGTCTCGATTTTCAGTTCAAGAGTCATTATTCTGCTTCGTACGGAAAGCAGAATAATACATTATAATCGAGTTGTCAAGGGCCGGAACTGGAACCTGCAGGACAGGCGGTTGCGGGCGGTTGCGTATACGCGACGCTTTCGGGAAGCGCTGGCATCAGATTGGAGAAAAGCCACTGCGTCCGGTCGTGCAGGGGCATCAGACGTTGCTGCATCTCACCCCGTAGGTGGGCGGCAGCCAAACACAAGAACAGTTCGGGCACGCGAAGAGCGCCCGAACTGTTCTTTCTAGGTTGGGCACTTGACAGGGAGGCAACTCCCTGCTATAGTAACTCAAATACTTCAAATGCACTCAAATACTTTATCTGGCGCCAAGGCGCCCTATCAGCTGCTCTGTGAGCGTATGTTCGACGACTTCTGGGTCCGTCGACCGACGGCGGTTGGCGCCAAGTTGCCGGTAGTCATGAAACTGGCGCAGCGATATCAGGTCAGCTGTAACACTGTCGTGCGCGCTGTGTCGTTGCTGGCCGCCGACGGATGGGTGACCAAGCGCCAGGGCAGCGGCATTTATGTTGCGGCGCTCTCCAACACGCCGCGGCCGCGCCGCAGGCGGTCGCAGGGCCGAATCGGTTTCGTGGTTCACAGTCTGGCGCACACGATCTGCCATCGGGTCTTCGAGGGCGTCGAACAGGCGGCGAACCGCGTCGGTTGCGTAGTCGAAGTGGCGAGCACCCACTGGGACATGGCGAAGGAGCGAGCGCATCTGGAAGCCATGCGCGACCGTGGCGTTCAGGGCGTCGTGCTGTACCCCGGCCCGCGACGCCGGGACGCGACCGAGTATCTGTGCACGGAATTACACGACTACCCGATTGTGGTGACCGACCTCTACCAACCCACCATGCAGCGTCCGCACGTAGTCGTGGACAACGTCTCGGCCGGACGGGAGATGACTCGCCACCTGCTGGCCCGCCAACGCCCGAGGATTGTGTTCCTCAAGACTGAGGATGAGCTTCTGCACCGCTCCGTGGATGACCGTGTGATCGGCTATCGTCAGGCCATGGAAGAAGCCGGCCTGGCCCCGCAGATCGAGCGGATGCGCCTACTGGAAGGACGGCAAGGCGACTTGAGCTGCCGGTCGGCCCTGGACCGTATGCTGGCGCAGCCGTTGCCACCGGACGCCTTGATTGTCTTTCATGATCGCTACGCGCAACTCAGCGTGGCGTACCTGCGTTCGCGCGGGGTCCGCGTGCCGGAGCAGATCGCAGTGGCGGGTTTCGACGATCTCCAGAACGCCGTGCTGACGGAGCCGTTGCCGTCCACGCGGCCGGACTTTGTCCGCGTCGGCGAACTGGCGACGGAGATGTTGCTGGAGCGGATTCAGTCGCGGAGCCGGGAAATCGCCAGCGCCGTGCTGACCTGCCCCCTGGTGCTTCACGACGGAGCACCGGGGGTGCCGGCGCCACCGGGCGTGGCGGTGGAAACGAGTGTGGTATGAGGATGCATATTGCCTGCCGTACAACGGGTGGGTCGAGGACAAGGGAAAACGAGAGGAGCGAACTATGAGCAACCGGAGCGAGGTTGACAACGAGCTGGACCAGCGCAACAACGACTTCTCAAACGCGGGAGGTCTCCGCTTGAACCATGATCGGCATTCCAGGCGTCGCCGAGACGTCGCCGTTCTCATGGTCGCATTCGCGTTGAGCGGTGCCGCCACAGCCGGAACCGTCTCGGTAGGGAATATCCCGGCGACAGGGTCGGATGCCGCATCCGGTCTGACCTCCTTCAAGACCTACACGCACGCGTTGGATTTCGGCGACGCCACCGGAACGCTGAACATCAATGGCGTGACGTTTACCAGGGTGAACGCGGCTTCGGGCACGGGGTATTCCTTCACGGGACCGGGATCATTCAACGCTCATGCCGGCAGCTCGACGACGTACACGGACGGAAACGTGAGCAACATGCTGACGGGCATGTTCTTTAACAATACGCCGTCCACCACGACACCGGCCGTGCTCACGCTGACGGGGCTGACTCCCGGCAAGCCATACAGCACGCGCATCTACTATCGGCGGTGGGACGCCAACCCCCGTGTTTCGACGTTCACCTTCAACGGCGACGGCGCCGACGCCACTATCGATGTGGATGAATGCGCCGATGCAGCCGCGCATTATCTGGCGTACAAGTTCACCGCCAGCGGAAGTGAGGTGACGATCTCCGCCGTCGCTCACGTGCCGAACTACGTTTGGCTCTTTTTCGGCGTCACCACGGAGGAAGCGCTCGATATTCCCCCGGCCACGGTTGCGATTGTGGATCTTCCGCCGGTCGATTCCGACTCCTCGGCGGGCCTGAGTCCGGTCAAGAGCTACACGCACGCGCTGGACTTCGGCGACGCCACCGGAACGCTGAACATCAATGGCGTGACGTTTACCAGGGTGAACGCAGCTTCGGGCACGGGATATTCATTCACGGGTCCGGGTACATTCAACGCTCATCCCGGCAACTCGACAACGTACACGGACGGGAACGTGAGCAACATGCTGACGGGCATGTTCTTCAACAATACGTCCTCCACCACGACACCGGCCGTGCTCGCGCTTACGGGACTGACGCCAGGCAAGCGATACAGCACGCGCATTTACTACCGGCGTTGGGACACCGCCGAGCGCACCTCGACATTCACCTTCAATGGCGACGGCTCCAATACAGTCATCGCCGTGAATCAGTCGGCCGACGCCGGCGCCCACTTCTTGGAGTACCGATTCACCGCAACCGGAAATGCCGTCACGATTTCGGTGGTCGCGCAAGCGTCCACTCTCGTTTGGCACTTTTGCGGCGTTACCACGGAGGAAATCTACGCGGGACAGCCGGCCGCGCTCTCGATTGTGGATATTCCGGCGGTCAATGCCGACGTCTCAGTCGGCTTGAACCCGCACAAGGTCTACGCGCATGCCTTGGATTTTGGCGATACGACCGGGACGCTGCTCATCAATGGCGTCACTTTTACGAAGGTGAATTCGCCTTCAGGGACCGGGTATCGATACTACACGAGTTCAGGAACGGCCACGTTCTACACGAATGGCGGCAACGGCAATACGCATGCCGACGGCAACATCAGCGCGATGCTGAATAACATCATGTACTACAACCACGGACCGTCAACGTTGTTGCTGCGAGGATTGACGCCGGACACGAAATACAGCACGCGCCTCTACTACAGGCCGTGGACCGATGACGGCACGCGCGACGGCACGATCAGCTTCTTTGACGGGGATTCAGGCTGCACCGTGACTCTCAACGCTGACGCCGGCGCAACCGCGCACTATCTTCAGTACGATTTTACCGCCTTCAATACGTCACTGGCCATCAAGATGTCGTATGTGTCCGGGACTCCTTGGACTCTGTTTGGCGTAACGACCGAGCAGATACTGCCCGCGGGCACAGTTATTGTTCTTCGTTGAAAAGGTGATGGCAACCTGAAGGTCAAGGGTGTCCGATGAGCCGATATCAGCATAAACGCAACCCGTGCCAACGCTCGACGACGGATGGCAAACCCGTGGCGCAAAGGGGACTTTCGAAAAGCATGCTCGGGTGCCTGCTGCTGGTCGCAAGTCTGTGGACAAGCGCCGCATGGGGAATCACGGCCACGCATGTTCTCTTCTATGCGCCTTTCGATGGGACCACCGACGGCCGCATTGCGCAAGGGAGCAAAGCGCTGACGGCGACCACGACGGCCACGTTTGTGGAGGGACGCGCGGGGAAGGCCGTGCTTGTTGGAGGTCCGGGAAGCGAACTGCGATACGCCACAGCCGGCAACCTCGACATCAACGCCGGCTCAGTGGCGATGTGGATCAAACCCGTCGGCTGGGATAAGACCGACACCTATATGCGCTTCTACTTTCGCCTCCACGACGTAGTCCCCTCGGGGCCGGGCGATAGTGGCGACTTCGTCTGGCTGTACAAATCCTTCATTTACCCGGCCCTCTGGCTCGTGCAGCAGGACACCTATCATCGAGAATTTTACACAGTGATGCCGGCGTCCGGGGATGCCGGCGGCAAGGTGTCGCTTGAGTTGCCCGATGGCCAGTGGGGCCACCTGATCGCAACCTGGTCCGGCAACCAGATGGCGATGTATGTGAATGGGCAGTTTGTCGGCGCCAACTATGTGCCAACGCCTCATCTGATCGGACATCCGGCCAAGGATTTCATTATCGGCGGGAAGAATCTGCGGGATAACGGCGTGCCGGACACGGCGATTGACGAGGTGCTCATTCTGGATCGTCCGGTCAAACCGGCGGAGGCCAGGGCCATCTACGAAAAGGGGTTGGCGGGCCTCTTATCGCCGCGCCAGGATGAAGCGCCCTATTTCAGCGCGCTGGCGAACTATGAATTACGGCAGGGACGGGTGGAGCTCATGACCGAAACGGTTGGCTGGGCGACCAACGAGTTGCGGGACGCTTGGTATCAATATGTGATCCAGGATCCACGTACGGCGAAAGTTCGGCTGGCGGGCGTTGCCGCGGCGACGAATCTGCATCAACGCATTCTTTTGGACTCTCCGTCGTTGAATGCTGGAGCCTATGCGGTCCATGTCCAACTCGTGCGGACGGGTCGCGTGATCGCAACCAGCGACACCTCCCTGCGGGTCGCCGACATGCCGGAATGGCTCGGTAATCGCATCGGCGAGGTTCAGTCGGTCCCGGCGCCTTGGGAACCGGTGCGGTGTAACGATACGACGTTGACCTGCTGGGGTCGGGAGTACGCTTGGGATGCCGGCGCTTTCCCGACGCAGATCAAAAGCCAGGGACAGGAACTGCTATCGCGCCCAATCACGTTGAGCGCAAAGATCGACGGCCAGCCGGTGTCCATTCGCAAGCCCGCCTTCAAGTGGAACAAGGTGACCGATCTACGCGCCGATTTCACGTTCAAGGGGAAACTCGGCGTCGTTCCGCTCACGGTCAAGGGCTACCTCGAATACGACGGTTTCCTGTGGCAGGAGATCGCGTTAGGCGGGAAGTCGTCCACCCATACGCTGGATCATCTGATACTGGAAATTCCCTTTGACCGCGCCGCCGCACCTCTGGTCAACGCCGGCTACATCCACCCGTCCGGCGCCGTCAGCAAGTTCAATAGCCTGCTGGCCATCGATCCCGTCGTCTGGCTGGGCAACGATAAAGGCGGTTTGCAGTGGTCGACGCAGGATTACACAGATTGGAACCTGCTAGACAAGACCCGGATGCTGGCTGTCGAACCAGGCGAGAAGGAAACGGTGCTCCGATTCACACTTGTTGACCAGCCGACCCGGCTGGACGGCGCGCCGCGCCGTTATGCGTTCGGCTTACAGGCAACGCCGGTAAAACCGATTCCGACGGATTGGCGCGCCTGGGCGCTGGAGGCGATCCGGGGTTGCACGTGGGATCTGAGCAAATTGCCCGACAACGAACGATCCGCTCAGACCTATTCGCAATGGAACATCGAAACCAACCAGAAGGACGGCCCCTATGGCTACCTGGTGGCGAACTCGAACACGTACGCGCTGTGCGCCCGGCTGAATGCCAGGAATCTCTTCCCGTATCTTTACTGGAACACCTCGGCGATCTGGTGCGGCGACGACGTCTTGAAGACTTTCGCGGGATGGGGCGAGTATCAGGACAACGCCGCGGCCTACACATCCGTGCGGAGGTGGCGCACGAATCCGGACATGCGCGACTACATGGTATGGCGCTGCAACAAGCTGTTCGCGGACAATCCAATGTTGCCGGACAAGATCAGCGGTTACTATCTGGATTGCGCTCAGGCCGTGTGGGGCAAGGACGGGATATTTTCCTTATTGGGAACACGGGACTTTCAGCGGCGCGCGTATCTGTCGGTCAAAGCGCGGTGGCCCCGCCTGAAGTTCTACAATCATCAGTCCGGCGCGCCCATCATGTCGCAACTCGCCTTCGCCGATCTGATGTTGACCGGCGAGAATCTGACCCTCAATGCCAACCTCGTCGCCGATCTCAATTACTATCGCGTGCTGAGCCTGGAGGCCCTGCGCGCCGAATATATGGGCCGCAATTATGGCATTCCTATGATGTTCCTGCCGGAGCTTGCCCGCGCGGTCGCGGGCGATGCCGAGAAAAAGCGACGCGTGCTGGGGCCTGAGGGGATTCCCGCCGTCGAACACCTGCTGGGTATGCTATGGGTGAGCGACATTCCCTGCACGCGGGACTGCATTAACGGCGACCCCGTCCTGCAAGCGTACCGGGTGCAAATGGCATTCGGCTGGGATTCGAATACGGTTTTCCATGGGTACTGGGAGAACAACTCGCTCGTGCAAACCAAGACCACGCAATCCCCGGTCGTCACCTCCGTCTTTACCCGGAATGGCAAGGCCTTGTTCGTGACAATGAACAATTCCGACGCCGACAGCGAGGTCGAGTTGACCCCAAATTGGAGTGCGCTGGGAATGCCGGCGCCGGCAGCGCTCGTGGATGCGTACGCCGAACAGGCCGTTCCACCAGCCCAGACCACGGTTCCTCTTGCCGACGGCTGTGCCCGCTTTGCCGTCTCCGCCCGCAATTTCCGTGTAATCGTGGCTCGGTGATCGACTGGGGTGCAAACCGTGACGATTTCGAAAAACGAAGGCTATGGACCTGTTACCGGCGGTTGGCGCCAGCGTATCGTGGGGGACGGAGAAGGCGCGCGCCGGCACTGCCGTCCGCTGTTTCCGCCCGCCGATCGCGCTCTGCTCTTTACCAAGGCGCAACGGAAGAAGCTGGATTGCGTGGCACTGCCCGCCGAGGTCGTCGGCTACCACGGTCCGCCCCAGCCGCCCACGCCAGGGCCGCACGTGGGCGCGTTCGCCTTCCGTCCGGTAGTCACAGCGTGGAACGTGCCGCGCTTTCTGCTGGATGCCCATACGGCTGGCGGGTTGCAGGGACATCTGGTCCTCGGGATGGCCGTGGAGAACGGACCGGGCAAGTGGCTCCAGGACTGGGACCGCGTGGACGTGTCCTACATAGAGGGTCGCATGGAGTACCGGCTGCGTGACGCAGCCTTTCCGGGTGTCACCGTCGACGTCGCCGCGTTGGCGCTCTCCGGCGCCGTGGGCTTGATCGTGCACTACGCGGTGCGCGGGCTGACCAAGCCGGCCGCCCTGGTCTGGAGCTACGGTGGCGCCTCGGCGGCGTGTGCCAACAAGCTCGACGCGGCGGAACTCGACTTCGCGCCTGAACGGTGCGCCAAGGACCGCGTGCGGTGGAAGCACGGCCGGTTCCAGTTGGTGCGGGCGTTTGACGAGGGCGATTCTTTCACCCGGCAATATGACGCTGTGACCCGCGTGTTGCCGTCGTGGCAGACCACGGTGCAAGGGGCGGGACCATCGTGGGCGCGGGCAGGGCTCGCTGAGCCGTCGGCGTTCCTGGCATCGCCGGACCGTTTGTTGGCGGCAACGGAGTGGTGTTCGTCGGGCGACACGTCCTTTTGCGGCAACCGGGTGGTCGTGCAACGTATTCCGCTCAAGCGCGGGCGGTCCATCGGGCACGTGGTGGTCGGCATGGGCGGCGACATCCTGAACGCGATACGCGATCCGGGTCGGGCGTTCCGCGCCGCGCTCAAGCGCAACCGCACGATCGCGGCGCGGTTGGTCACGTGCACGCCCGATCCCTGGCTGGACGCGGCCAACACCATGCAGGCGTTTGCGACCGAAGGGTTGTGGGGTGATATTGCCTTCGCGCACGGCAACTGGACCTGGCGCCAGCCCTATCTCGGCTGGCGTGTGTGGTACGCGCCCACCTGCCTGGGGTGGACTGACCGCGTGCGCACGGCGATCCGTAACCACATCCGTCTGGGCTTGGTGCGAAACGCGACCGATCCAGACCACGGCGCTCTCGGATCACTCTTCGATCACCGGATCTTCGGACGCGACCGCGCCGTCTGTTACAACATGAATCCGGTCTTCCTGGACCACGTGCGCCATTACTTCGACCATACGGACGATCGGGAACTCATGCGGGAAATCTATCCGGTGCTTGTCAGCATCGTGGAGTGGCACAACCGGCGGTTGCAGCCGGGAAACGAGGACCTTTACGAAAGCGCCCTCGACGTCTGCGTGAGCGACCAGCACTTCTACATGGGCGGCCAAGCGACTCACACGTCCGCCTATCTCCTGCAGGCGCACCATCTGCTGGCCGATGTGGCCGCGCGCATCGGAGAAGACCCGGAGCCGTTTCGCGAGCGGGCACGGCGGATTCGGGCCGCCATGCAGCGTAAGTTGTGGCAGACGCGCGTGGGCGTGTTTGCCGAGTTCGTCGACACGTGGAATCACCCCTGGGTGCACCCGGAGCCCGCTCTGCCGGCGGTCAACCATGCGGCCGAATTCGGGGCGGCGGCCCCGCTGCAGATCTCACAGATGCTGCACTGGGTCGAGATGCACCTGCAGCAGGTGTCGGCCCGGAACGGTGGACGGCTCTGGTGGCCATCGAACTGGCACCCGCCCTACAGTCACTTCCAGCCGAACACCGCCGACAATCTGAACTACGCGTTGACCAATTATCTGGGCGGCCAGGCGGCGGACGCCTACGAGGTGTTACTGGCTGTGACGATGCTCATGTTCGAGGGGCCGCACGCGGGGTGTGTGGGCACGGACTCCCCTGGCACGAACTCAGGGTTCGGCGATGTGGTCGGCATGTGGACGCGGGCGGTGACGGAAGGACTGTTCGGCATCCGGCCGCGGCGGCAGGATGGCGAGGTGACGCTGTGCCCGCAGTTTCCCGCGACGTGGCGCCGTGCGTCTATCCGGACGCCGCACGTCGGGTACGAGTGGCGCGGGAAACCGGGCCGGATCGAGATCGCCTGGACCTCGCCGGTGAAGACGGCCGTGCGGTTCCGTCTGCCGGTCTGCGCCAGAGCCGTCACATCCGTACGCGGCAACGGCAGGACGCTGGCGTACGACCTCGAAGCGCGCAGCGGCGGCAGTTGGCTGAGTACGACCATGAAGCCGGCGCACCGGGGACGGCTCGCTGTTACCTACCGACCGTCCCGCCTGGCGACGCTGCCGGAAGTGAATCTGAAGGAAGGGGCGGCGTGTGAGTTGCCTCTGACGAAGTATGGAGCGTGCGACTGTGTCGATCCGCAGGGTCTGCTCAGAGACGCGCGCCGCACCTCCGACGGACGGTTACGTGCGATCGTGGACGGCGCAGCGGGTCCCGGTCTACTGTTCCTGGAATCGGCGAACAAGGCGTGCCCGGCCTGGCGGCCCCTGCGTGTGCGCATCGAGCCGGCCACGCCGCCACCGGTCCGACGGTGGGCGCCGCCGGAGGTGTCGGCGCGGCGCCTGGATTTGTGGACAACAGTTGACTTACGGTCGGTCTTCAACGCCACCGTGATGGATGCGTGCGACCGTGTTGTTGAGGCCTCCGTGGCCCACTGGCCCCGGCCGCCGGCCAGCGACATCGGCTTCGATTACTGGCAGACGCACCTCAAGGATTTCTGGGCGTACACGCCGGCTCGTGACAAACCGAGCGACGCGGCGTGGCGCGCGAAAGTCGGGAGCGACGACGTCGCGTGGACAACCGACGGGATTCCCTTCCGCACGGTTGGGGGAGGCGCGAACATCGGTGTCGTGACGTTAATGGGCGGATTCCCCGTGCGGCTGGAATTCCCCGTGCGCGCCCCGGGCCGAACGCTGTATCTGATGCTCAGCGGTGTTACGTTCCCCACACAGAGCCACATACCGAACGTGCGGGTCCATCTGCGTTATGAGGACGGACATGCGACTGCCGTGGATCTTGTGCCGCCGTTCGACATCGGCGACTGCTGGTGCAAGTACTTCGACGACTTAGGCGCGACCCACACATTCCATCGGGACGTTCGCTACATCCCGCGTAAACCGCTGGAGCGGTGCGGGTTCGAGAACATTGGCGGCCGCGTGGGGCCGGCCGGATCTTTGGATGTGGCGGACAAGCACAAGTGGGTGACGGTAGACACGGAGGCCAAGCTGATTCCCTTCGCCCTGCGTCCCGGCGTCGAACTGACGTCCGTCGCGATCGAGGCCGTTGCCAACGCAGTCATCTTCGGCATCATGGGCGCAAGCATTGCCAGAACTGCTACCGCAATCCCAGTTCCGCCTTGAAGCCGCTCAGAGCCTTCACAAAGGCGGCGGCATGCCTCATCATGCCCAGATCGTTCGGGTGACAACCGTCCACGGTCCCCTCGCCATCGGTTTCCAACATCTCCTCGTTCGATAGGAACGCGAGTCGTTTGATGCCCTCCGAGGTCAATTTCTCGTGGACGGACCGCAACACGCGCCCCTTTTCGGTCGGCGTCGTGCCCCAGACGTTCGAGTCCTCGGCCAAGAGAATCGGGGTCTCGGGATGTGCTCGGCGCAGTTTCCGCACACAGGGCTCGATGCGTTCCGCCACCTGGGCCGGGGACATGTTCCAGAGGCTGTCTATGACATAGACGGACGGATCGAGTTCGGCCAGCAAGTCCGCGAGTTCCGGCTCCATCCGCGCGCTTCCCGAAAAGCCCAGATTGATCACCGGCACATCGAGTTTCCTCCCGACAATGGCCGTGTAGGCCAATCCGGGGCGTGATGCGCACCCGCCCTGCGTGATCGAGGTGCCGTAGAAGACGATGGGTTTGCGCCGATCGCGGACCGACGCCGGCGGCGGCGCCAGCCGATTGTCCTTGGAAATTCCGATGGCCACGGCGGTGACGCCGTTGTACAAAGGCAGATATAGCAGGCACTCGCTTGCCGACCTGGTCTCGAAGCTGGCGGTGTTGGACATCTGAAGCGCACGGCCATTGCCCAGAAAGGTCCAGTTGCCTGCCGGATCCCTGCCGTACAAGTCCACGCCGCTCTTGCCCGTGGCCGGCATGTGGTGCATGCTCAGTTCGCTTTCCGTCAGACTCCAGCGTACCTGCAAGGATGATGCGTCCGTCGCAAACCGAATGCAGATTCCGGCCGACGCCCGGCTCAAACCCCACACACCATCAGGCACCATGCCCTTGGCCTTGGCCGGCAGGCGATCGTAAAAGGACTCGGTTGCCTGCCAACCTTTACCTTCCACCGTCAACAACGCGCCGTCGTACCAGATCGTCGCACCTGTGTCCTCGCTCGCCGTCACTGCTCAGACTCCCTTCCTCCTTTGTCCACGCGAAACCATGGCAGCATACTGAATTCTCGCTCATTCCAGAAGCCGTAACCGACAAATGGTGCGACGAAGCGTGCGACGAAGACCAGTGTTGCGGACAGACCTTTCGCGGTTCGAGCAGGAACGTGACCATCAAAGACGAATCGCGGCCATGCTCACAGCGGCACGAGAGCGCCGACGCGAACGGTGCACGATTGTCCGGTCACTCACTCGTCAGCCGTTCTGGTCGCCGTGGACGTCCACCGGCCGGCGCCGCTGTCTGCATCAAAGTCGCGCCGCCGACGGGGGGCGGTCCCGTAGGTCCCGCCCTACTTGACGATGGACCGGAACGGTAGCGCCGGACCTATGGGACGGTGCACCTTACAGTCGCGGCCCTGGGATCGTATGAAGCTGTCGGCGCCGCGCTTCCGTGCTGCGCCTACATGTCCCCATTGTACGTTCACATGTTCCCAAATGTGGTTGCGCTCGGGCACCTGGCCTTCAACAAGGCCTGATCTACTCCGGAACAAGAAACGTGTTCTTCGCCGCGCCGCAAGAGGGACAGACCCAATCGGCCGGCAGCGCCTCGAAGGCCGTGCCCACCGGGATCTTGCGCTTCGGGTCGCCTTTGACGGCCCCATAAACCTGTCCGCAAATCGTGCAAGTCGGGCCAGTCGGAGCATTCGTCACTACTGGCGCCGGCTTCGCCGACTCGGTGTGGTCCCCCGCCAGTTGCCAGGCGCGGAACACGAACTGCGTCGTTTTCGCGTCGTAAACGTAGGCCCCGTAACCGGCCGAATCGGCTGCCATGGTCTTGTCCGCGAGGGCGGCCTTCGCGGCCACGATCGGCTGGGCGTCGAAACTGTTCTTGCCGCCGAGTCCGAACACCAGGATTGGCGGCATCCCGGCATAGCGGTTGTTACGAAGCTGCACGCCGGTCGAATCTATCACCACGTGACCGCGGTCCTGCACGTCCTCGCCGCGATGCTTGTTGATCTTCCAGCCGTAGCCGTAACCGTCCCCCCAGAAGTGGTTGCATTCAATCATGGTGTTGCCGAAGGGCGAAAAGACGCCGATGCAATTGCCGACCTGTTCGAAGTAATTGTTGACGATCGCCACCTGCACGCCGCCGGCATTCAGGATGCCATAGCCTTTAATTTCCTCGAAGATGCTGCCCGCGATGTAGACGGCGCTGCTGCCCCAGGTGCCGGCGTTCGGCCCAATGACAATGCCGTGCAGATGCTGCCGCCGGATCGAGCTGTTGAGGATGCTGATCGAGTTGAAGTGGTTGCGCCCCCAGATGCCGATCCGGTTGCCTCGGATGATGCAGCTCTCGAAACGAATCTGGTAACTGTGGTTGATGTGCACGCCGACGTTCTGTTTGTGAACCTTGATGTCGCGGAAGGTAACGTTTTTGGGAACGGTCTCGGCCGGTATCTTGATGCCTACCCCCCGTCCGGCCGTCTCGCGGTCGAACGTCACGCCCTCGATAACATAGGAGGCTCCCTCCGGCCCGCCTTCCGGTTTCCACAGTTCCAGGATGGCCGGACCGACATTCGTGCCGTCGAAGTCCAGTTCGCCCGGCAAGGCCAGGAGGTTAAACTCGGCTTTCTTTTCCCCGAAAGCCGCTTTGCGCGCCTCATAATCCAGCGGCTGACGATCCAGCGTTTTGCTGCCCATCAACACGGCGCCGTAGCCGCTCAGCCGCACACCGTAGTTGCCGGCGTTCAGCCCGAGCTTGACGGTCTTGTCGATCCGGTAGACACCGGGGGGGAAGCGAATCGTCGCGCCGTAGTTGTACCCGTTGCTGACGCTGACATAATCGAACGCCGCCTGCACGGCGGGCGACCAGTCGCCGTCCACTACCCGAGCCGCGAAATCGCGAACGCTGACATCCGCATTCGTTCCCATCTCGCCGCCCAGCGCTTGAAGCGCGCAGACCGCCAGGATTGCCGACATGCGGACTCCGATTCTCGTTCGCATTGATGATCCCCGCCCATTATTCATGGCAACTACTAATTCCCGCGCAGTCCGGCGACGCCGTCCCTTAGGTAAGCTCAATGATAAAGTCTCTGACAACTTTCGTGAACGTTTCGTTTTCATCCGCAAACAGAAGATGATGGCCACCTTGAAAGACAGCCAATTTGGAGCCCGGGATCCCTTCATGCATGATTTTCGCCTGGGAAAGCGGGCATATCCAGTCCCGATCCCCCGCGACGATCAAAGTCGGAATTCCGATGCTTGAGAGTCGCTCAACGGTGTTGAAACTCCTTGCGGCGCCTCCAAAAAACCAGTTGAGGATTTTCGGCCTGACCTCGGCTTTCTTGACGATCTCCTTGACGCGTTTCACATTCGGTTTCGCCGAATAGAGAAGATTCAGCTCGGCAAGCGTTTCCCGCATGTCATCTTCATCCTTCAACGACCCAGACAGTACTTTTCCGGCATGCCTCCTCAGATTCTCATCTTTCACCGAGCTTAACCGCTCGCGCGCGTCGTCGATAAATGCGCCGCTCGGCGCGGTCACAACGAGAATCAGCATGGAAACGGCGTCCGGATATCGAAGGACATAGTCCAGCGCCTGCATCCCGCCATACGAGAAGCCGATGAGAATGATGCCGGCTCCGTCCAGCCCAAGATGAAGCCTGAGCGCTCAATGTCCTCGGACATGGCGGCCATGGACAGTTGTTCCACGGGAATTTTGTCGGAAAAGCCGCAGCCCCGCTGGTCATGGAAGACCAGTTGAACCAAATCGGAGATCCCGTCCAGCGAGTCCCGGATATCCAAGTGACTTCCGCCCGGACCACCGTGCAGGGCGAAACATGGCGGCTTCAGGTTGCTTGTTCCGTCGGCTCTGGTGATAACGCCTTTACCCGCCACATCGAAAAACAGTCGGGCTCCATTTGTATTCACGAACATGGAACGGTCCCCCTAGCCCACGGAAACCCTCGCCGATTTATTTCTTCGCTGCTCGCCGGGCGCCGAACAGGCGTTCGACGTTGCCGCTGTAGATCAACGCCAGATCCTCTTCCGGGAGCCCTAGGTCGGCGATGCGCTTGATCGACACGGGCAGCGAGATCTTGTCCCATTTCGGCGTGGCGGAATGATCCGTCCCAAAGATCATCCGCTTTGCGCCGACGGCGTCATAGACATAGCGGATCGCCTTGGAATCGATATTGGCGGTGTCGAAATAGATATTTGGATTATCGAAAAAGACATGCATCTTGTCCGTGCCGCCGTTGGATTCGCCCACGTGGGGAATGATCACCTTCAGCGTCGGATTGTCCTTGATGAAACGGACCGTGGGTTCGAACTCCTCCTCCAGCAGAACCGGGAGGTCGAGCCTCGCGATCTCGCGCTGGAAAGCCTTGCAGGCCGGAGTGTCATAGTCGTACTTCGGTTCGTTGTCGTGCCGATGCCACTTGATGCCGGCGTACTGGTCGAGATTCGTGGGGATGATGTAATCGGTCCAGACCGTGTACAGCGGATAGATGTCCGGTTCGCCCTTGGCCACTTCCAACATGTAGGCGTTCGCGTCGTTCCTCTCCTCCGCGGAGTTGTTCCGGCGATAAATGTCTTCGGGAAAAGCCATGATCACGGCGCCGGAGGCGTTGACCTCGCGCAGTTCCTTCCACATCAGGTCCTTGGGGTACTTCTTTACGCCCGGCAGAAGCGAATTTCCGGAATGCACGTGTCCGTCGATGATCTTCATCTGCTTTTTCGTTTCCATTTTCGCGGTCTCCTGAATCCTATTCGTCGGACACTCGTCGGCAGCCAGTCCAGCCAGTGTCAATCCGCCACCCATCAGCAACGCGCTCAACATCCCCGTCATTATTTTCATGGACGTCCTTCTCCTCAATTCAATCGACTTTCAAAACCATGACTTTAACACATACATTGTTAAAATCAAGCATATGAGCGCCTCATTGTAGCGGGAGCATCTTGCTCCCGCTACGGAAATGGGGGAGTTGGAAGCTCCCCCTACTTTACAAACGCTTTATTGCCGAGTGACGTTGACCGTCTCGGAGACGCCTTCCTGCCCCGCCCCATCCGTGGCCACGGCCGTCAGCGCATGCGCGCCGAGGGACGGATTCCACGAGACGCAATACGGCGCGGTGTAATCGACGCCGATCGGGGTTTCGCCGTCAAAGAAAGCGACCTTTTCGATCGCGGCGTCGCTGGTAACCGTCGCCTGCACGGCGATGGGACCCGTCACCACGGCATTGTTCGCCGGCGAGGAGATCTGCGTCACCGGTGGAATGCCGACAAAGGTCACCGCCGCCTTGTAGAGTTGGTTCGCGACGGGATCCGATTCGTCCTGATAGGTCCAGACCGTGAACGGAGACGTCAGCGCGGGAAGCGAGCCGACGATCTTATCGCTCACATCGATGCCCGTTTCGGGGACTCCCACCTGAATGCAGTTGAATGACTGGAGATACAGCGTTCCCACGGCACCTATACGATAGAACCTAATGGTGAGGTACGCGACGCCACCGTCAAACTGAGGAGCCGTGAAATCTCCCGATTGCACCGTGTTCACCGTGTTCGGGTCCGTGGTGAGCCCGCCATAAATCCGGGACCCGAAGTCGTCCGTAGCCCATACGCCGTTTCGATACCCCGAAAACAACACACACACCATGACGTTGCCGCCCTCAGCCCGACCGGTCAGGCTGACCTTGTAACTGTCGCCGGACAGCGCCGATATGCGAACGGAATAAGACGGATACCCGCCGGCGAACGCCGTCAGACTGTATGGATCGTCGGATCCGAAATGACGGGTTTTCTCATCGATATACGGAACCTTCAGCGTCGCTGTCGATCCCGGCCCGAACCGCAGCAGCGTGCTGGGGCGGAGCGTATCGTTGTAAAGAACGCTTCCTCCGGTATTCAGAGTCAACTGGGGGTGGACGATGTTTTCATAAAGGGCCTGGACTTCCACGATCACGGGCTGCGTGGGCGAACGGAAGGAGGATTCCGCCCAGAACACGCCAGAGCGTTCCACCGGATGCGTGACCAGCGAAGGAATCCGTTGATTCATGGATGCGGATGCCTCTTCGCCGCTCGCGGCGGTCGTGCCGTCAGCGTTCTTCGTCGTCACCGCCACGCGAAAGGCCTGATCGTTTGGAATGACGGGGGTGCATGCATCCAGCCGCACCACCCAGTTCGTCGAGCGGTATTCGCCCGCCTCCATGTCGCCCAGCGCGATCGTGCTTCCCGGATTCAGTTCGGGAGGAATTGAAAATCCGCTCGGCACGGTCAGCGTCGCGTTGACCTGCTTCATCTGCGTGGGCGGAATCTCGCCGCCGTACCAGGAGGGATGCCGCGGATTGTGGACCAGCGCATGCAGAGCGAAGATTTGCCCCTGAACAAGGTTTTCAAGCCGGTAATCCAGCTCGACGTTGGGAATCATGTTGCTGTTCACGATGTCCATGCCGATCTCGTAGTCCCATCCCAACTGACGCATGTGGTCGGTTATCGTCCAATAGGTCTCGGCGTCCTGATAGTCCAAATCCCGAACGCCATATCCCGTAACCTTATAGCCCTGGCTGGGATACAGGAAGGTTCCAAGGTTGCGCGAATCCTCCCAACACGCCAGGCTCAGGGTATTCGCCAGACTGAATGACCGCATGCCCGGAGGCAGCGACGTCTGACTGAACATCAGGCAGTCCAGCTTCTCGACCATTTCCGTGGTGCGCACGTCCCATGCCACCCGCGGATAGCCGAAGATGCCGTCGCAATAGCCCGGCATCACGATGTCGCCATAATGGAACGGCAGAAAATTGGTTTCGATCAAGGTGCTGGGATCGGGGTTCCAGTACGGGCCCGTTCCCAAGGCCAGCCAGGCGTCGTAATCGTCCAGATTGCAGAACATGGTTCCCTGGTAGTAAATCACGGCGGCGCCGTTCAGCGTGTTCAGCGCAGACCTCATGGTCAGGTTGATCTCGTTCTGAACCTGTGCCCATTTCTGCCCGTACCAGGCTCTATGGGCAGGATTGTCCGCGTCGAACGGCGCACCCAATTCGGCCGCGATCTCTTGCGGATACTGCGCCACGTCCTGCGCCATGCCGGAGGAGAAATGGTCGGGCAGTTCCTCCTGGAAGGTGGCCCCCACGAGGTTCTCCGGCCTGGAGAGACCATTGGCGACCGTCTCGATCTGTTCCCAGATCGTTTGCAGCAACGTGTCCCAGTAGCCCGGCTGATAGAGGTATTGCATGAAACCCGTTCCGCCGCTCGCGGCCCAGGTACGAACCACAAACTTGTGTCTGGGATTCAGGCGCAGAATCTCGTTGCATCGGTTGACGATCCGCTGATCGCACGGCTCGTTGCCGAACAGAAGATAGGTCCAGTCGTAGCGCGCGGAGTCGAGAGGAGAAGCATGGAAAATGCCCGATCCGTAGTTCCCCCAACCCCATTCCCAATACCGATCCGCCGCCACCGCCGGATCGCCGTCCGGATCCACGCTCAACTTCGTAATGAACGAATCTTTGAACGTGACATCGACGCTTGGCTTGGCCGCATCCGGCGTCATGGGGAAATTCCAGGAAGCGGTGCGGCCGGTGAGATAGATGTTGCCGTCATCGTCCACCGCCACGGCCTGGCCCAGGTCCTCGCCGGAGCCGCCCAGATAGGTTGCCGTGAGCAGCTTCGAGCAATCCGGCGAAAACACCGCCACAAAGGCGTCGCTGCCTCCGCCGCGTGCGGTCTGGCAGGCGCCTTTGAGGGGAAGATTGTCCGACGTGGTGCTGCCCACCAGATAGACGTTGCCGAACCGGTCGAGCTTGATTCCTATGTTGCTCAGGAAATCACCCGCGCTGCCGCCGTAGTAGGAGGCCGCCAGCAGCGATGCTTCGCCGCTTAGCGTGGTGTCGAACCGCGCGAAATACGCGTCGTGGTTGCCGTTCAGCGTGGAATCCCAGGCGTTTTTGGTCGGCGATCCGCCGCTGCTGTTTCCGCAGATATAGACGTTATGCGCGTTGCGCACCGCGATGCCGCCGTTGAACCAGGCCTCATATCCCGTGCCGCCGAGATAGGATGAATACAGGATGTTCGTGCCGGTCGGATCGAACTTCACCAGATACAGATCCGTCAGCGCGGCGTATGTGCCGTCATAGGCGTTCACGGCGGGCAGCCCGGGAGAGCGCGTGGTCATGACCATGTAGATGTTGCCGTCCGCGTCAACGTCGATGCCGCGGATCAGATCGTCATTGGCGCCGCCAAGATACGACACGAACTGCGCGACACCATTCGCGTCGAACTTGGCGAAAAAGCCGTCGTAACCGCCGGCTTTCGTCCGTCGATACGCGTTGGCCGTCGTGGGCAGATCCGTGGAATTCGCGTAGCCCGCCACATAGACGTTCCCGTTTTTATCGACGGCAACCCCGCACAGGGTGTCGTCGCTTCCGCTCCCGCCCAGGTAGGTCGCGTACAGAATGCTCGCCGTGCCGGACTGTGTCGGATCGAGCTTCATCAGATGGCCGTCCCACCCGCTGCTTTTGGCGGACTGATAGGCGCCGGCCGTCACGGGCGAATCCGTGGCATAACTCCTGCCGGCGACCCAAAGATTGGTGTCTTTATCGAACGCGATCCGCCACCCTTGGGCGCTGTTGTTCGGATCGAACGTGAAGGCGTAATCGGTTGTTGTCAGGCCTGGACCGAACAGGAACACCGCATGGTTGTCCGGTTGCCCGCCCGCGTATGGGGGGCGTTGAAACCCCGTCCATGCCAACCTGTTATCCTTCACGGCAAGCCCATAGCCATCATCGGCCCGGTACGTTCCATGCGCCGACGAGTACGTTATTGAGAGAGTTCCCGCCAGGACTCCCGTAGCGGCCATGGCAACCGCCGCCGTTAATCCAACCCAACGCCCCAGTCGTCGATATGCTATTTCTTTCATGCTTGTCTCCTTGTTTCGCCGATATGCTGTTTCGTTCATGCTCATCTCCTTGTGTTGCGACACCCTTGAAACAAACGATCAATACCGATAACTTCCGCCGTCGCCTCCTTTCATGATTCCGTCATTTGTTTATGTTTCTCTACTCAACAAACCGAATGCCGGCTTTGTATCGATAATTGGGAAGCGGATCCGATTTGTCCCGGTACGTCCAGACCGCGCAAGCAACGGTCGTTTCGGGAAGCGCGCCCTCGATCTTGTCGCTGACGTCGATGCCGGAATCGGGGACACCGACCTGCCGCACGTCAAATGACTGGAGCTGAAGCGTTCCCTTGGACGCAATCCGGTAGAAATAGAGGTTGAGCTGGGCGGCGCCCCCGTCAAATGAAGGCACGATGAACTCCGCCGATTCCACCGTCTTGATCGTTCCACCGAACCCGCCCGTCAGCACTTTTCCCAGTTCCTCCTTGGCCGGCGCGCCGCCGCGCTGCCCCGCGAAACGCGCGATCACCATGACATCGCCTCCCTCGGCCCGACCGGTCAGGCGGATCCGATACTTGTCTCCGGAACGAGCGGCCATCCCGATGGCATAAACCATATACCCGTTGTCGACCGTCATCAGGGCGTTCGTGTCCGTCGACCCGAAATGCTTAACCTGCTCATCCAGGTAGGGAACCGTCAGCGTCGCTTTCGCCCCAGGCCCAATCCGCAGCAGCGTGTCGGGCCTGAGTGTGTCCTTGTAGGCAATTCGCGCGCCATCGTCGCGGATCAACTCCGGAAAATCGATGTTCGCGTGCAAGGCGCGAATCTCCATCGCCGCCGGCGCTTTCGCATTCCGGATGGCGGTTTCCGCCCATCGATCGCCCGAGCGTCCTACCTCGCGCATGACCGGGGCCGGGATCCGCTGGTCCGCCAGCGACGATGCCGCCTCGCCGGTAGACAACCCCGTCGCATCCATCGTCTCCGCCGTCACCGCCACGCGGAAAATCCCTTTCTTCGGCATCGCGGGCCGCCTTCGATCCGCCTGCACCTCCCAGCTAACCAGGCGGTAGTCGCCGGCGGCCATGTCGCCGATCTCGATCGATTTTCCGCGTTTCTTCGCGTTCACGATCGAAAATCCTTTCGGCGCGTCGAGGGTTGCTCGGACCTTTTTCATGATCGTGTTGGAGATGGATCCCCCATACCAGGAAGAATGCCGAGGATTATGAACCAGCGCATGCACGCGAAAGAGGTCTCCGCGTTTCTTCGCATCCATGAGGTAGTCCAACTTGACCTGGGGAATCATGTTGCGCGCCACGATGTCCATGCCGATCTGGTGGTCCCACCCGAAGCGGCGCATGTGATCGGCGCGCGTCCAGAAGGTTTCGCTGTCCTGATACGGCAGTTCCAATAGCGGATTCCTGGGCCATGGCGTCTTGCGACCCTGCGTGGGAAACAGGAAGGTTCCCTGGTTGCGGGGATCCTCCCAACGGGCCATGCCCACCGCCCCCGCCAGACTGCCCGAGCGCATGCCCGGATGCAACGACACCTGGCTGAACATGAGGCAGTTCAGTTTCTTCACCATTTCCTCGGTGCGCACATCCCATGCCACCCGCACATAGCCGAAGATGCCGTCGCAATAGCCCGGCTTCACGATGTCGGCGTAATGGAACGGCAGATAATGAGTTTCGACCAGCGCATTGGTCGAGCCGTAAGCGCCCGTTCCCTTTTCCTTCCATATGTCGTACTCGTCGAGATTGCTGAACATGGTCCCCTGGTAGTAGATCACGAGGCCGCCGTTCAGCGCGGTCTTCAGGGTCCGGTTGATCTCGTTCATGAACTGGACCCATTTTCGTCCATACCAGGCGCGGTGGACCGGATTGGTCGCGTCGAACGCTCCGCCCAACTCGGCCGCGATTTCCTTGGGATACAGCGCCGCGTCTTTCGCGATGCCCGCGGAAACGTGATCGGGCAGCTCCTCCTGGAAGGTGGCGGCCACGAGACTCTCCGGCTTGGTGAGGCCGCCGCGCACATGTTCGACCTGTTCCCGGATCGTCTTCAGGAGCGTTTCCCGAAAACCGGGCTTATAGAAGTAGTCCATAAACCCGGTCCTGCCGCTGGCCGCCCAGGTGCGCAACACGAATTTGTGCCTGGGGTTCAGGCGCAGAATCTCGTTGCATCGGCCGATCGTCACGTCGTTGTCCGGTTCGTTGCCGAACAGGATATAGGTCCAGTCGAAACGCGCCACATCCAGCGGCGACATCGCGTAGGCGCCCGTTCCGTAGGCCCCCCATCCCCACTCCCAATAACGACTTTCTTCCGACGCGGCTTTCGCCCAGCATCCGGAAACAAGAACCCCTAACGCCAACGCCGACAC
>JAQULY010000003.1 GCA_028718445.1 Kiritimatiellia bacterium | reverse complement strand
CGTCTCTCCTGGCCCCTGACAACGCTGGTGGACCAGCCGGTCAAGCCGGGCGACACGATCTACATGAACATTCTGCGCACCAGCAATCCGACCCTGGCCTGCGAAGGGCCCTTCGGCATCGACACATGGGTCTCCTACTGCACGGTGAAGGAAGTCGACCGGCTGGGAGAAGTCAAGCTGGAGCCGTGATTCAAGGCGCCCACCGCTTCCGTCCATCCGCCATTCACGTCTCCGCCCGCCTGGACGTGTTTCCCGCAAATAGCGTCGGACTCATCGACTGCGGCCATTGCGCGTAGGCTGCAATGTGTCAGACTAGAAGGATCAGTTCGGGCGCGCTTCGCGTGCCCGAACTGCTCTTGAGAATCACATGACAGGCTTTCTCCGGGGGCTTGACACGGCGGAGCTGGCATGGTACTGTTCTCATTGATGAGAGCAGATTCAGCTCATATTTTTTCGGGGCGCAACGCGGGAACTACCCAGGTGGAACGCGCCTGCAAAGCCATTTTGCGCACAATCTGGGTGCGGGACATGCAGCCCGGCGAACGGCTGCCCCCGCTGCGCAGGCTTGCCGCAACGCTGGGGATGAGCAACAACGCGCTCATGCCGGCGCTGGACCGGTTGGCGGAGGAAGGCGCCCTGGAGCGTCGTCTCAGAAGCGGCGTGTTCGTGCTGAACCCCAACGCCTACACGGGATCTCTGTGGCGGATCGCCATCCTTGAAAATATCAGGGACATGCACGCGGCATGCCCGTTTGAGAGTCTGCTTGTCGCCTACATCCAATATGAATTGACTCAAGCGGGTTGCCTGCCGCGGATCTATTTTCACCATAGGCAAACTGGTCGCATCGCGGAGGATTATCCGGACTGCGTAGCCGACGCCAAGAAGGGAACACTTGACGGCGCGATCAGTCTGGGCGAATTCGATCCGAAGGGCTGGGACGACGTCGCCCCGGGTATGCCTTTGAGTGTCTTTTTCTGGAGGCCGAGAAATAGCGCCGTGATCGACATGGACGCCATGCGGGACGAGGCCGGGAAAACGTTGCGCGCCCGCGGATGCAGGCAGGTTGCCAGGCTCCAAAAAGGAAACGCGACACAGGACTTTCTTCTGCAAACCGAAGACGAGGCACCTCTGTCCGTCTCCCTGGATCGTTCAAGCACCGAGCTGGACAGCGACTTTTTTCTGCGGGGTGGGCGTGCCTTGGCCAAGAGGGTGCTTCGCCTCCCGGCGCATCGGCGTCCCGATGGCTTCATTGTGTTCGACGACTACATCGGAGCGGGATTCACGCAGCACATCCGGGATGCGGGAGAATACCGCCCCAGGGTCGCTGTGCTGACACATGTCCAGAATCCCTTGGTCTTCTCGATCCCCGTTCTCCGGTTCGAGGTCGACATCCTCGCGTTGGCTCAAGCCGGCGTGGCGGTTTTCATGGAACGTCTTCGCAATCCCGCGCTTCCGCCTCGGGTCGAACGCATCGCCCCCCGCTTAGCTCCAGACTAAGACAGGAAACAGAAACGCTTTCGGCTGTTTTCGTGAACGCCACAGTCAACACACACAGACAAGAAGTGAGGTCAAGGATGAACAGCAAACCGATCGCATTGTCACTCGTCGTCGTCAGCGTGGGATGCCTGCTGCATCTCCCCGCCCCGGGCCAAAGCAATCTGGTCGTGGATCCCGGTTTCGAGAACTGGACCAACGCCGCGGCCGACACGCCCTATTATGCACAGGCGAACATGCCGACGGGCTGGGCGCGCGATGGGAATGCAGGGCGCGGATCTCACGTGCGAAACACCTTGAATCCGTATGCGGGAACCAACTGCTTCCAGCTCAACTCCTCGATTTCCGTCTGGACCGCCATCTGGTACGAAGTCCCCACGACATCAAATCGCTACTACACGGTTTCCTGGATGTTCAATCGCTCCTGCAGCATTCCCAATGCAGAAAACCCGCTGATGCAGAGCGAGTGGCGCAGCCCCGGCCTAGGCGCTTATGCAGCATACTATTGGCCCTGGGGGAATGGCTGGGAAAGCCGGAAGCGGACGTTTCTCACGGGAAATTACGTAACACGCGTCTTCTGGCTGTCCGTTAAACAGGACAGTTATTCGAACCCATCCGTATTCTTGGTTGACGACGTGTCCATCGTCCGCGATTACGCCGTCTGGACCGGGGTAGGCGGAACCAATCTATCCGTCGGCTTAACGAACAACTGGTTGAACGGATTGAGTCCGCTCAATGACGGTACGGACGGGGGCGCCTTTGGCAGCGGCGGAGACGCCGCCACCATCGATGGCGACCTGGTCTGGTATGGCATGACGATCAACCGCGCGGGGGATTTCACGTTGAACGACGGCGGAGGAAGTCTCGCGCTGGGAGGCGGGGGCGTGACCACGGAGGGATCAACCGGCACCTACGCCATCGCGCTGACCAATCTCAAGCTCTTCGCGAACTCGGTCTGGAACGTCCAGCACGATCTTTCAGTCAGCAGCGCGATTGCTGAAGGCGGCGCCGCCCGCGGTCTGACGAAACGTGGGGCGGGCACGCTGACGCTTTCCGGAACCAACACGTTCAGCGGGGCGACGGTTGTCGAGGAGGGGATTCTCAGCGTGACCCATCGCGAGGCGCTTTCCGATGCGACAGCCGTTCGGCTCGTTCCGGGCACCAAGCTGAAGCTCGATTTCACGGGCGCGCCGCTGGTTGTCGGGACACTTTATGTGAACGGCGAGTTGCAGGTTAAAGGGAAATTATACACGCCATCTAACCTCGGCGCCTATTTGGAAGGGACCGGTTCCCTTCTTCCGCAAAACGGGGATCCTGCCCCTGGACTGGCGATCGTCGTCCGGTGATTAGCCCGAGTCGCATACCGTGATACGACAGGAGGGTAGCATGGACCATTCTTTGTTGGCCGAGGTCGCGGACGGCGCCCGGGACGCGGCTCCCGTTCTACAGGAGCTTCTGGATCGGCGGGACGATATGACAAGCATACACGGACGAACGGGCTTGCGCGTGGGAGCGGCCATGGCGGGCTCGCTTCTGGTGATGGACGTCGGACTTGCCAGCGCCGCGCCGCTGGATCTGACGTTGGTCAAGGACGGTGCCACGGCGGCGGCTATCGTGCTGGCGACGCAGCCGACGCGCGCGGCGCAGTTGGCGGCATTCGAGCTTCAGCACCATGTGCGGTTGATGACGAGTGCCACGCTGCCGATCGTCGCCGAGGACGCGACCGTTCCCGGCGTTCGCATCCTGGTCGGCGAGAGCGGCGCCACGCGCGCGCTGGGGCTCGCGAACGACGGTTTCGCACCGCAGGGGTACCTGATCCGGTTCCTGCCCGACACGCTTGTGCTCATGGGTCGCGACAAGGACGACCGGGGGCCGGTGGACTACGACTACCTGACCAACCCCAACGCCAGCGACACCTGGGTGTCCTTGTACGAGACGCAGGGCACGATGCACGCCGTCTACGACTTACTGGAGAAGTACTGCGGCGTGCGCTGGATCAATCCCACCGACTTCGGCACGCTCAGTCCGCGCACCGCGACCCTGACGGTCAAGGGCGAGGAGATCCGGCGGCGCCCCTTCATGGCGTTCCGGGGCGGGCTTGCGGCGGGAAGTTCGGGAAACGGGCGGGGACATGGCGATGCCGCGGACTATCAGTATGGCGGCGGCCTCTGGCGCGGGAAGACCGAGCAGGCCGAGGCCTACATGGCGGCGGCCTATCCGCTGCTGAAAGCGGTCTATCCCGACGCGCGTTTCAAGTCGGCGTTGCGCGCGCAGAATCTCCTGTTCCAGTACCACATGAAGGCGGGCGGCGACGATCGCCAGTGCAACCATTCCTTCTACAACTACTATGACCGTTTCTTCCACAAGGACCGGAAGGGGTTCGAGAGCTACCGCCCCGAATACTTCGCACAGGGCTATGGGGAGGCCGAGCCCCCGCAGCTCTGCTACGGGAACCCCGCCACGATCGCCCAGGTGGTCCAGGACGCCCGCCACTACTTCGATGTCGGCGGACGGCGATGGGGAAAGGACTTCTTCGCCCTGGAGCCCATGGACAACGCCTCGTTCTGCCGCTGCGCGATCTGCGCGCCACATTACGAACCGGCGCGCGAATCCGAGAGGAGCCAGCACAGCACCTACTGGTTCCGCTTCGTCAACGCCGTGGCAAAGGAGGTTGCGAAGACGCATCCCGGCAAGTTCATCTCCACACTGGCCTACATGACCCACGAGGGACTGCCCGCGGGATTTGGCCTGGAAAGCAACGTGGTGGTGCATTTCTGCGTTTCCGCCAACCGCTCGGGCGGCGCGGGGAGGCAGGGGTTGGCGAAGCAGCTCGCGCGGCTTCAGGAGTGGCGGGACAAGCAACCCGACGTCCCCATGTACCTGTGGCTTTACAACACGTTTCCGCTGGAAACCGCCAATAACGGCAGGTTCCACTGCTTCCCAGGCTTCTTCGCACATGAGATCAAACGGCAGTTCGACTACTTCCACAAGCTCGGAGTCCAGGGCATCTTCCACTGCGGTTTCAACGGCGAGGTGGAGAACTACCTGACGTACAAGCTCATGGACGACCCGACGCTGGACGTGGACGCGCTGCTCGGCGACTACTTCGCCGCCTACGGACCGGCCGCCAGACCCATGCGCGCCTGGTATGACCTGGCTGAGAGCCGCTTCATGGATCCGTCGGTGTTGCCCGAGGTCGGAGGAAAGCCCTACGGGGGCGGCTACACGGTGGCCATCGCCTGGGAGTACATGGGGAATGCCGAGACCATGGCGAAGTTGGGCGCCTTGTTGGACGAAGCGCGCGGCAAGGCCGCGGGCGAAAGCGCCAAGCGGGTGGAGCTGTGGGACAAGGGCGTATGGAGCTACATGCAGACCGGGCGCCAAACGTACGTGGAGCGGATGCGTACGCCGATCCCGTCCGTCACGGCCGTGCGCGTGCCGGCGGCAAATGGCGATCCCGCCAAAGTCGCCTGGGACAAGGCCGGCGACCTTGGCGACAAGTGGTATGCGCGCGGCGGCAAGGAGCCCTCGAAACGGATCTTTCGCGGCCGGGCCTGCCACGACGGCGAGTTCTTCTACCTGGAACTGACGGAAGAGAACGTCGCCAAGGAGCAACTCATCGAAACAGCCGATGTGTTCCCCGCCGATATCTGGGAACCGCTCTTCGCCCGTCAACGCGCCCAGCCCTTCCGGCAGTACGCCGTGGGGATCACCGGAAAGACGAGGGCGCTTTCCTACGGTGAAATCAACTGGCGGCAATACGTTCCCATGAACGAGACCGGCATCCGCGCCGTGGCCGATACCACCGGCAAGCGCTGGGTCACACGGCTCTCCTGGCCCCTGGCGACGCTGGTGGACCAGCCGATCAAGCCGGGCGACACGATCTACATGAACATCCTGCGCACCAGCAATTCTAAGCTCGCAGGCGAAGGCCCCTATGGCATCGACACCTGGGTCTCCTACTGCACGGTGCGCGAAGTGGACCGGCTCGGCGAAGTCAGGCTCGCGCCATGATCCGTAGCACCCATCCAGATACAACCAGCAGAAAAGACGCAATGACCGACAAACACGACGACCCCTACGCCTGGTTCGCGGATGCATAGCAGGAGCCGCTCCATGACCTTCGCAAGACGCGCGATCATCGTCTGCTGCTCATTCCTCTGCATCGGTTTGGGACGCGGGGAGCCGATCCTTCTCACGCCCCGTCTTCCCGTGGGCTACGATGCGCCGGAATCGACCGAAGGCGGGCCGCGACTCGCGGATGGATGCCAATGGCTGGAGACGGTCTGGCCGCGGCGACTGCAGCTTGTGCGGACCGCCTTCGCCGGCCGGAAGCCCACCGTCCTGTTCATCACAAACGACTTTGCGGAGGACAAGATCCATGCGTTGAACCTCGAGTTCCCCATCGACGCCGTGATCCTCGCCGATTATGCGTTCTCCGGAGGACGGGAGAAATTCGCCCAAGCGCTCGCGAGTCGCCCCAGGTTTGATTGCTTCGTGCTTTCCCGCGTGAACTCCGCGCGCATCCCGGACGATGTCAAGTACGAGATCCTCCGCCGCGTCAAGGCGGACGGCGCCGGCCTGCTGGTCATCGACCTGTTCGATCCCGAAACCATTCTGACACCGTCGTTCCTCGGTCTCGATCAGGCTCCCCTTCAAGTTCCCGGCATTCCCGGCGATGGGCTGCGGCAATGGACAACCTCGAAAAGAACTGTGTATCTGACGTACAATTATTGGCATGGCAACTTGAATTATGCGCCCGTCGTCAAGCCGTATGCCTACGGCAAGACGTCGATTGCCGATTTCGGGAAGGGGCGGGTCGTCTTTTGTGATACGCAATCGCACTGGGCGCGCAACGCGTGGTGCCGCACCCTGCTTCCCAGCATTGCGCTTTCACGGGACATGTGGGTCGAGGCGGATTATCATTGCAGTCTCGTGGCCAAGCTGATCCTGGCGGCCTCGGGGCATGTCCCCGCCTGCCGGATCGGCGAGATCCAGCCGCGTGGAAAGGGCGATGGCGGCGCACCCGAGATCGTCCTGAGCGCCTCCGGGAAATTCGCCGGCGCGTTGCGGTGGCAAATCCGGGACACCTGGGGCTGCGCATCCGATGGCGGCGAGATCGTCCTGGATCTGGCCGGGGGCGACACAAGGCTCCCCGTTCCGGGGATCGCCTTCAAGGACGCCGGGCGCCGCTTTCTCGACGTCTGGGTGGAGGACGCAGGCGGCAGGACGGTCGACTGGGGCAGTTCATTCATGTTCGTCGACCGTCATGTCGACCCTCCCCGGATCGCATCGGACCACCCGGATGGAATCGATTGGGACGCGGCCGTCTCCGGCGTCGTCGCGGTTCCCAACATGCCCCCCGACGCGCGCATCCGCATTCGTCTGGTCGACCGCCATTGGCGGGAGGTCGGGCGCCTGGAGGGCGCTTCGGGTGCGGACGAGGTTCACTATGACTTCTCCTCGGGTGGACTTGACGGGCCGATCTGGACGCTGCATGCCGAGCTTGTCGACGCGCATGGGAGGATCGCCTCGCAAAGCCATGTGACCGAGATCCGGCCCCAGCCACGGTCGAAGCGCGGAGGACTTCACGTTCTCGGAACCTTGACGCACGGGCTTGGCCATGGGTTCCCGGGGCCGGAACTGGCCGCCCGCCTGGAATTTCTCAGGCGTCTGGGCTTTCTCGCAAACCGCCCTTATTCTCCCGGCGATCCGATTCAGGCTGAGACCTGTGCCTGGAGCGACATCCAGATGCACCCCTTTCTGAAAATGGTCAGTCCCTCGCAAAGGGACTGGACGCGCGACCACATCTCCGATTGGGAGGAGCCTTCCGTTCAGGAGGAGCTGCGCGCCGGGAGCGCCTTCCAGGCGTCGAGCTTGCGGCGATACGGACTTCGCGGCTTCAATTTGACAGATGACTCGGGGGCTGCGGAAGAACTTCCTCCCGGGGCCTACACGACGGCGCGTTTCCACAAATGGCTGGCAGACGAGTATGGGGGATTGGAGGAGACGCTCAAGGCATGGGGCTGGAACGAGGCGTTCCAGCAGCCTGAATCCGGTAACACGCTCCCCTCGGATCCATACGCCATCCTTGCGTTTCACGAATGGCTGCGGCGGAAATACGGCGGCATCGCCGAGACCGCGACGGCCTGGAAGCTGAACGCGGCGCCTTCCCCTGGATCGATGCGGGAATTCGGCGCCATCGAGCCGGAGATGATCGAGGAACTTGGAAGGAAGGGAAACGACGCCCCGCGGGCCGACGCGCGGGCTTTCATGTCGGAACAGGGAGACGCCCTTTCGAGAAATCCCTGGGGCGCCATCACGCCGACGTCGATCAAAGCGGCCTTTTCCCAAGGGACGACGGCGCCCTGGATCGATGCTCGGCGTTTTCTCATCGAACGATGGACGACGTACATGAAATGGGCCGACGAAGCGGCCGGCGGCATAGACCCCGAACTTGTCGTCGGCAGCGATGCCGGCCTCTACGGCGATTCCCTCTACGCCGTGGCGGACGCCGTCAATTATTTCGCCCCGTATCACGACAACCTCGCCCTCAAGCTGGGCGTGGCGCGAGGCCGCATGCGCAAAGACGGGGATTTTGGCTCATGCCTTGGCACCTATGGAGGCAAGCCCAACAGGATGCATGGACGCCGGGCGCAAATCTGGGAGGTGCTGTTTGCAGGAGGAAATGGCATCTACTACTGGATACTGGCTCCCGGCCCGGGCATTCAGGGCGGCATCCGGCTCTCGGATCATCACGCGCTCTATCAAGCGGAGGTGATCGAGGAGCTGTCCTCGGGGATTGGGGAGTTGTTCACATCCGCGCAACGGGTTTTCGATCCCGTTGCGCTGCTGGCCAGCGAAACCTCGGCGATCTGCGACAGATTGGAAAAGGCGGATCAACCGATTTCCACGGAATACGAGGGCATGCGCGCCTTTCTTCCGGCCCTGCAGGATCACCTAGTCAATCCCGATTTCATCACCTCCGACGAACTTGCCTCGGGTCTGCCGGTCGATGCGCCGGTCAGACTGCTGGTCCTGCCAAGCTCTCACAGTCTCTCGGAGAAGGAACCCCAATCCATTCGAACATTCGTTCAGGCTGGCGGAGTCGTTCTCGCGGACATTTATCCAGGCAGGCGGCTTCCGAATGGCAACCTGCGCCAGGCGCCCGCGCTTGACGATGTTTTCGGCGTCACGACGGATGCATCGGAAAAGAGACGCCGGGTTCGCGGCACGCTGTCGGGGAGGCCGCTCTCGGACGTCGGCCCTGCATTGGACTTCGGCAAGGTGCTGGCCGATCCGCGCATCCGGGCCACCACGGCCAGTTCCTTCGGCGAGGTGGAGGGCGCGCAGGCCCTGCTGCTCAATCGACATGGCAAGGGCGCGGCCGTTCTGCTGAACGCCTCCTTCTCCGCCTACAACGGATACCGCGTTGAAGGCGGAGAACTCTGGCGGGCCTGGCATGGCGTTGTCAAGCAGGCGCTGGCGCTTGCCAACGTCCCGGTCGCCCTTCACGGCGCCAGTCAGGGGGAGGAGACTCCAGGTTTTGAGATCAGCCCGTTCCGGATGGGGGAAGGTTATCTTGTCGGCGTCGCCGAGCTCGGAAGCGGCGATTTCATCGGCTCCCGCCGACCCTTCGAACTGACATTGCCCGCCCCCCTGCATGTCTACGAGATCCGTTCACAGCGGTATTTGGGGAAGGTTTCCCGGTTGGAGGACGACATCCCCCGCCGCGGCCACCGGGCCTATGCGTTGCTGCCCTATTCCGTCACGGGCGTCGAACTGGCTTCGGACGCCTCCCGGCTCGCGCAGGGGCAGACCATCGCCTTGAAGATCGACGTGGGGGCCTCGACGGGCAGACGCGGCCTGCATGTCATCCGGCTCGAGGCGATTCAACCGGACGGAAGCGCCTTTTATCCCTTTCGCAAGGTGCTCAAACTCCAGGCTGGCAAGAGGGAGACGGTTCCGCTGACGTTTGCCTTCGACGACGCCCCCGGCCGATGGACGTTTATCGCCACGGATGTGATTTCTGGAAGACGCGCGACGATCGCCGTCGACCTGGATGGAACGGAGGCGCTGCCATGATCCCGACGAAGCGAACGATGCTATGGCATTTGCCTGTGTCCGCTCTGCTGTTCGCCTGGGCGGCGCCCGGGCATTCGCAGGACAACGAACAAGCCTTCATGACTGGCGACACCTCTTTTGTCGCAAGCGAGCGTTTCTCCTCCACGGTCATCGAAGGGACGGGGGGGGCGCGACGCGGCGGATCGAAGCGGATTCACCGAGCGCCAAGCCGTCCTTCGGTTCGGCGCATTTGGTTTCACGGCGACACAGCGACTCGACCCCGCGACCGGATTTCCGCCCAAGCAACAAAAGTGGGGGGACAGTTCCACCGGCATCATGGGGAAAAAAACGGCCGGGTACGCACTGTCGAACTGGAGTTCCTGGTCGTTTCTCGACGCCGACATCCGATTGACCGGCGATGCCGAATCCCTGCCATCGCCCACCCACTCCGGGGAACTCGTCCACGCGGGAATACGGGAGGCGACGCCCTCCCGCATTGTCGCGGAGGCCTTCTGGAGAGATGCCGCGGGAGGTCTTTTGAAGGCGCGGTTCATCGGCTGGCGCGGGAACTTGGATCGGTTCGGACTCAATCTCGAATATCAGCCCCCGGTCAATCGGCAAGTCGAACGCCTGACCTATGTGTTCTCCTGCCATCCATTTGATTACAGCGCCCGAGGGCAATGGTGGCGCGAGCGCTGGCTCGACGCCGCGGGTCGTCGGCTTCCTTTAGATGGAGCCACGCACAGCTTCACGACGAACGACTCCCTGCGTTTCACCCTGTTCAACCGGCATGGGCAAAACACGGCGGGCGTCGTGCTGGCGCCGGCCAGGGAAACAACGGAAAACGTCATCCTGGAGGGCGAAAAGGGTGGTTCCGAAAGCTCCAGCGTGAAAATCGAAATCCGTCCGCCTGACGCATCCACCCGTGTCGTTGCCGTGCTGGGCGACTGGGTTGACGAAGCCTATGTGCTGGCCATCGATCGGTTTTTGTCCCAGCGGCAAGAGGTGGAAGCTGAACTTCAGTCCGTTTTATCCCTGCGGCTTCCTCCTCCCGCCCTGCCGGAGTTTCGGTTGCCGTGTTTCCCGGAATCGGACGAAAGATCGACCCGACTGAAAAGCGCAAAGGAGTCGTTCGATCTCGCCCGTTCAAAATGGGAAGAACGGCAGGACAATCGGAGCCTGCTGCAACTTTATCAGGCAAAATCCAATTTCGAGTCCCTTTATCGCGTCATTCAAGGCGACCTGATCGAGGATATTGTCAGCGAAAACGATATCGCGACATTGCATTCACGTAACGGCTCCCGACTCGCGGGTATCGCGAGATCTATTAGACTGTGCGAAGATCGCGGAAATTCTGTACAGTGAGGCGCAGATTGGAGATTCCCATGAGAATCGCATTTGCAGTGATCGCCTGGACCGGAACGTCATTCTGCCTAGCGGTCGGCGCGCCGACGGCTTCTCTCCCTGCGCCAGTGATGCCGACGAATACCGCGATCGTCCCGGTGACGCACAATCGCGAACCGCAGATCTATGACTGGCCGACTCGGCATCAGGAGGTGCTGGCTTGCCTGAAAGAGAAAAAGCCGGACCTGATCCTGATCGGCGATTCCATCATCCACTACTGGGGTGGCGAGCCGAAGCATCGAATCGCACGGGCGCCGGACGTGTGGACGCAGTACTTCGGCAAACGTAACGCCGTAAATCTGGGTTTTGGCTGGGATCGGACCGAGAACGTTCTCTGGCGGCTGCGGAACGGCGAACTTGACGGCATCGCGCCCAAGGCGGCGGTCATCCTCATCGGCGTCAATAACCTCGGGCTCAATACCGCGGAGGAAATCGCGGCAGGCATTGCCGCCATCTGCGCCGAAGTTCATAGGCGCTTGCCCACCACCAATATCCTGCTGCTGGGAATTCTCCCACATGCGAACCAGCCGGCCAAACTGGTGGAGGTCAATCGCCTAAGCACCGCACTGAACGGCAAGGATGGCGTGACCTTCCTCGATGTCGGTTCCGCCTTCCATGACGCCGCCGGCCAGTTCCGCCGCGATCTCTTTCTCGACGGGTTGCATCCGAACGCGACCGGTTGCCGCGTCCTCTGCGACGCCATTGAGCCGACCCTCGCCAGGCTTATGGGCCCTTAGAGGCGGGAAAGCCGCGTCGAGTTTCAGATATCGTTCCCTACGTCGCCGGGTCTCCTGCCAAAACTGCGAGAGTTGCCACCTCGCGTGCGCCGCGCCATGCGTTTGATTCGCGCGGGATAAGGCCGGCGTGGAAACCGGCCCTCCAGCGGATACTTCAACGGGCGATTGTATTAACATCTGGAGGGCCCGCTTCCACGCGGGCCGCGGTGGCGCGCGTCTGCGTGCATGTTGTAGCGCGCACTTCCGCAGTTTAGGGTCTCCTCCGTCCCGGTTGACGGCGGCGGGCGGGGCGTGCGACACTCCGGGCAATGAGACTCCTGATAGCCACGCGTAACGCGCACAAACTCGCCGAGATCAAAGCCATCCTGGCCCTGCCCGGTATGGAGTTGCTGGGCGCGGACGACGTTCCGGGACTGCCGGACGAGGTCGAGGAGGATGCGGATACGTTCGAAGGCAATGCGCTCAAGAAGGCGCGCACGCTGTGCGAGGCCAGCGGCCTGTGGACACTGGCCGATGACTCCGGCCTGGAAGTCCACGCCTTGCGCGGGGCGCCCGGCGTAATGTCGGCCCGCTACGCCGGTCCTGCCGCGGACTATGCCGCCAACAACCGCAAGCTCCTGCGCGCCCTCGAGGGCGTGGCCGACCGCCGCGCGCGATTCCGGTGTGTGCTGGCGCTGTGCGCGCCGGATGGACGCCACTGGCTGATTGACGGCCGCTGCGAGGGCCGCATTGCCCTGCAGCCCAGCGGCGGCGGCGGTTTCGGCTACGACCCGCTGTTCGTGCCGGAGGGATCGAACGACAGCTTTGCCGTCATGGCGCCGGAAGCCAAGAACCGGATCTCGCACCGCGGACGGGCTCTGGCCGCCGCGGCCGCCGCATGGCACGATCTGCTGCTGAAGGCGGCCGCCGCGCCGGAACAGGCGGTCACTCCTCCTCGGGCGGAGTATCGAAGATAAAGATGATCTCGCCCGGCCGGACACGGCGGTTTTGCCGGGCGACCCGTTCCACAAACTCGGGATCTTCCTGAAAACGCAACTGGCGGCGCTTGATACCGGCCAACTCCTCCTGCTTGGCCAGCGTGGACTTGACAACCTGATCCCGCTTCTGAATCAGAATTCGCCATCTGCGTATCACCGGAGGGAAGATCAGCACGCTGGCCGCCACGGCCACGATCACGGCGAAGACCAGCACGCAGCGAACGACGAAACGCATGTAGTTGACGGCCATAGACAACTTCTCGTGCTGGCTGGCGGCGCCCAGGCCGTCAGACGATCGCGGCCTGCTCTTCGCCGGCGGCGTATAGGTGCGCCTTCGACATCATGACGGGCAGTTCGATGCGCTGTCCCGCCGCGAATGCCACTTGCGGCTCGACGCGCGCAATGTTCGTCTGCCCGCCGGCGCGAAAATAGACGTAAGTCTCCGACCCCATCGGTTCGATCACATCAACCGTCGCGCTCAGTCGCGGCGCGTCCGGCACCTGCGAGGCGGCGGGAGAGCCGATGTCCTCCGGACGGACGCCGAAGGTCACGTCGCGCCCGGCATGCGGCGCAACTCGATCCCGCCAGGTGTCCGGCAAAGGCAGGCGGATGTCTTCGTTTTCGAAGTAAAAACCGTTGTCCTGCGCGGCCAGCTTGCCGTCAATGAAATTCATGGGCGGCATGCCGATGAAACCCGCTACGAAACGGTTGCGCGGCCTGTTGTAGAGTTCCAGCGGATCGGCGACCTGCTGCACGCGACCCTGGTGCATGACCACGATGCGGTCGCCCATGGTCATGGCCTCGGTCTGGTCGTGCGTCACGTAAATCATGGTCGCGCCCAGGCGATGATGCAGACGGGTGATTTCGATGCGCATCTGTACGCGCATCTTGGCGTCCAGGTTGGACAGCGGCTCGTCGAAGAGGAAGACCTTCGGTTTGCGGACAATGGCGCGGCCGACCGCGACGCGTTGGCGTTGCCCGCCGGAGAGCTGTTTGGGACGGCGGTCCAGCAGGTCCGAGATGCCCAGGATCTCCGCGGCTTCATTGACCCGGCACTGGATCTCAGCGCGCTTGAACCCGCGGAGCTTCAGGCCAAAGGCCATGTTGTCGTACACGGACATGTGCGGGTAGAGTGCATAGTTCTGAAAGACCATGGCGATATCGCGGTCTTTCGGGGGGACGTTGTTGACCACGCGTCCATCAATCGCGATCGTGCCACCGCTGATCTCCTCAAGGCCCGCGATCATGCGCAGGGTGGTGGACTTCCCGCAGCCGGACGGGCCCACCAGCACGACAAATTCCTTGTCGCGCACCTTCAGGTTGAAGTCGTGGACCGCCTTGTAATTGTTGTCGTAGATCTTCTCTACGTGTTCGAGAACTACTTCCGCCATCGTTCCTCCCGCCTTTCTGCCGGCATGCCGGCTGCGCCACACACGTAACGCCCGATCGCGTAAAGCATTAACTATACCGCGACGGCCTGGTGGTGACAATCCGGTTTACGACACCGGGTTCACGACGACGCGCTGTCCGGACACGGGCGCCAGGATGCCACGCGCGCCGTGCGCCTTCAGCAACTCGGTCATGGCCGTGGCTTGCGCTTCATCGCCGTGGACGGCGAAGACGTTTGACAGCGCGGGCGAATTGACCGCGTCGAACCAGCTCATCAGGCCGCCGCGATCGGCGTGGGCGCTCAGTGCATTGATCGTATGCACGCGCGCGTTCAGGGGGAGTTCCTCGCCGAAAATGCGGATAACGGGCTGCCGTTCCACCAGCCGCCGTCCCAGCGTGTTCTCGGCCTGGAACCCCACGATCAGCACGATGTTGCGCGGGTCGGCGATGTTGTTGCGCAGGTGATGCACGATGCGTCCGCCTTCGCACATGCCGGACGCGGAGATGATCACGAACGGTCCGGGGCGCTCGTTCAACGCCATGCTGTCCTCGACGCTGTGGGTAAAGCGCAGACCGGGGAACTTCAGGGGATCGTCGCCCTTGCGCAGCATGTCGGCGGCTTCGTCGTCGTAGCACTCGCGATGGCTGGCGTAGATTTCGGTGGCACGCATGGCGAGAGGACTGTCAACGTATACTGTCGTAGGCGGGATGCGCCGCTGCTCGATGAGCTTGTTGAGGTAGTAAAGCGTCGTCTGTGTCCGGCCCACGCTGAAGGCCGGTATGATCAGGCGCGAATGCTGCTGGTGGATGTCCTCGATGAAGCCCTTCAGGCGGCCCATGACGTCCTCCTGGGAGGGGTGATCGCGATCGGCGTAGGTGCTCTCTATAAGCAGCGCGTTGGCGCCGGTCACGGTGGCCGGGTCGCGGATGATCGGCTGCTGCTTCTGTCCCAGGTCGCCGCTGAAAACCAGCCGCCACGGCCGTCCGGCGCTATTGCGCGCGTCGAGCTGCACGATGGCCGATCCCAGGATATGGCCGGCTTCGTGCAGGACCGCCGAGACGCCCTCGCCGAGACGGATCTCCTGGTGCAGCGGCTCCGGCTGGATGTGCCGTAGCAGTCGCTCCACGTCCTCCTGGTCATACAGCAGTTCGAACGGTCGCTGGCCTTGCGCGTGGCGCTTCTTGTTGACGAACTTGACGTCCTGGGCCTGCAGGAAGGCGGAGTCGCGCAGCATGATGGCGCACAACTCGGCCGTGGCCGGCGTGCAGATGACGCGGCCGCGGTAACCGTGCTTGACGAGGGTGGGCAGGTTGCCGCTGTGGTCAATGTGCGCATGCGACAGGATCACCACATCGATCCCGGCGGGATCGAAGGGCAGCTTGCGGTTGCGCTCGAAGGCCTCCTTACGATGTCCCTGATAGAGGCCGCAGTCGAGCAGGATACGCAGGCCGTTGGTCTCCACCAGGTGCATGGAGCCAGTCGTTGTGCGTGCCGCGCCGTGGAAGGTAAGTGTCGTCATATTACTGTCTCGTTACTCGCTGCCGCGAGGCGTGCGGGGGTAGGGGATAACATCGCGGATATTGGAGAGTCCGGTGCAGAACTGGACCAGCCGTTCGAAGCCCATGCCGAAACCGGCGTGTGGCACGCTGCCGAAGCGGCGCAGATCCACGTAGTGCGCGTAGTCGTCGGGGTTCAGGCCGCGTGCGTGCATGGCGGCGAGCAGTGGCTCCAGCCGCTCTTCGCGCTGACTGCCGCCGACGATCTCGCCAACCCCGGGCAGCAGGATGTCCATGGCGGCCACGGTGCGGCCGTCGTCGTTCAGGCGCATGTAGAAAGCCTTGATCTCGGCCGGATAGTTGAGCACAACCAGCGGTTCGCCGCCGGTCACCTTCTCGGTCAGATAGCGTTCGTGCTCGGCCTTCAGGTCGGTTCCCCAGACCGGCGCGTGTTCGAAAGCGCAGTCGGCCCGCTGCAGCTGCGCCACCGCTTCGGAGTATTCCATGGCGGCGAAGGGCTTGTCCGCCAGCCTTTGCAGACGCGCCACCACGCCGGGCGCCACGCGCTGCTCGAAGAATGCCAAGTCCTCGGCGCAGTCCCGCAGCACCGTGCCGAAGAGGTGCTTCAGCATGGCCTCGGCCACAACGGCGTCGTCCTGGAGATCGGCGAAGGCCATTTCCGGCTCGACCATCCAAAACTCGGCCAGGTGGCGGCGAGTGTTGGAGTTCTCTGCGCGGAAGGTCGGCCCGAAGGTGTAGACGTCGCCCAGGGCGCAGGCATAGGTCTCGCCCTCGATCTGCCCGCTCACCGTCAGCGAGGTGCGGCGTGAGAAGAAGTCGTGAGTATAGTCCACGCCGCCTCGATCCAAATGGGGCAGGTTGTCCAGGTCCAGGGTTGTGACCTGGAACATTTCGCCGGCGCCTTCGCAGTCGCTGGTGGCGATGATGGGCGTGTGCATCAGCACGAAGCCGCGCGACTGAAAGAACTCGTGCACCGCCTGGGCCAGGCGGTTGCGCACGCGCGACATGGCGCCGAAGGTGTTGGTGCGGGCGCGCAAGTGCGGCAGTTCGCGCAGCCGGTCCAGCCCGATGCGTTGCTTGCCCAGCGGGTAGGCCAGCGGATCGCAGAAGCCCAGCACGCGCAGTGTCCGGGCGCGCAGCTCGACGTTCTGTTCCTTGCCGGGCGAGGCCACCAGCGGGCCTTCGACCACGATGGCCGCGCCGGGGTGCAGCCGCTGCACGTCGCCGGCGTAGTTGGGCAGATCCTGGCCGGCGACGACCTGCAGGTTTGCGAGACAGGAACCGTCGTTCAGCTCGATGAACGAGAAACCGCCCTTGGCGTCGCGCCGCGTGCGCACCCAGCCGGCGGCGGTGACATCTGCGCCGGCGGGCGGTGACGATAGCAGTGCGCGGATACGTGTGCGTTGCATGGCAGTCAGCAGTTATTGGCGCGCGGGCATGACGATGCGCGCGCCGTCGCTCGGGCAGATGGTCCGCACCTCGCAGGGGTCGCCGAAGCGTGCGGCATAGGCGGCGGCCAGCGCCTGGCCGGCGGCCGCGGCGGCATCGAGCCGCGTCAGCGCCGCCACGCTGCCGCCGAACCCTCCGCCGGTCAGTCGCGCGCCCAACACGCCCGGGATGCCGCGCGCGGCGTCCACCAGGTGGTCAAGCTCGGGCGTGGAGTTCTCGAAGTAGTTACGCGAGCTGTCGTGGGAGGCGAACATCAGTTGGCCGAAACCCGCCAGGTCGCGCGCGGCCAGGCAGTGGACGCCTTCGAGCACGCGTTCGTTCTCGCCGATAATGTGTGCGGCGCGGCGCGCCGCGCGCTCATCGAGTCCCTGGCGCTGCTGCTCCCACTCGGTCCAGGTGACATCGCGCAGGGCGGTGACGGGGTGTGGCAGCACGCGGCTGAAGTGCGCCGCCGCCAGCTCGCAGTCGGCTCGGCGCCGGTTGTACTCGCCGTCCACCAGGGCATGTTTGACGTGGGTGTTGCAGATCAGCAGCGCGATCTCGCGACCCAACGGGACGGTGCGCACGTCGAGCGTCCGGAAGTCAGTGTGCACCAGCATGTCCTGCCTTCCGAACAGGACGGAAATCTGGTCCAGCAGGCCGCATTTCACGCCGGCATACAGATGCTCGGCCCGTTGGCCGATCCTGGCCAGCGACAGCGCGTCAATCTCGATCTCGTACAGGCGCGCCAGGGCCAGTCCGGTGGAGACCTCCAGCGCCGCGGAACTCGACAGGCCGCTGCCCAGCGGTATGTTTCCCAGGAACAGCGCGTCAAAACCGCTCCGCACGGCGTCATGGCGGCGCAGCCCGGCGAGCACGCCCAGGCAGTAGTTGGCCCAGCCGTCGTCGCGGCGGGGCTCGGGGCGGTCCACGGGGAAGCGCACTTCGCGCATCAGGTCGCCGGCCGTCAGGCGGCAGTCAGGGGCGTCTGTCCGCGCGACGGCGAAGAAGGTGCCGCTGTCTATGGCCGCCGACAGCACGTAACCCTCGTTGTAGTCGGTATGGTTGCCGAGTACCTCGACACGGCCGGGGGCGTAGGCCACGACCTCCGGCGCGCGTCCGTAGCAGCGGCGGAAGGCGGCCAGCGTGGCGTCGTAGGTGTCGTGATTGTGCATCGTGCGTTCCAGGGGTGTGCCGCGTCACGCGCGGATCAGAGCGAGGACTTCGTCGCGCTTGGCCGACATCAGTGCGGCTGTGCGCGCCTCCAGGTTGAGGCGCACCAGCGGTTCGGTGTTGGAGCAGCGCACGTTGAACCACCAGTCGGGAAAGGCAACGCTGACGCCATCGAGTTCGCTCAACTGGCCCGCGGCGTACTTCTGCCTGATGAGCGCCAGGATTGCTTGCGGGTCGCGCTGCACGTGGGTGTTGATCTCGCCGCTCTGATGGTACTTGCGCAACGGCGCGACCAGCGCGGACAGCGGCCGGCCGGCGCGGCTGACGATGTTGGCGAGGCAGAGGACGGCCATGGCCGAGCTCTCGGCGGTGAAGTTGTCGCGGAAGTAGTAGTGGCCGCTCAGTTCGCCAGCAAACAGCGCGTCGTGCTCGCGCATCTGTTGCTTGATGAAGGCATGGCCGACACGGCTCATCATGGGGGTGCCGCCGGCGGCGGCGATGGTCTCGGGAACCACCCGGCTGCTGCGCAGGTCATAGAAGATCACGCCCTTGCGCGCGCCCAGCAGGTCCTGCGCGATCAGGGCCGTAACGAAATCCATCGGCACGATCACGCCGCGCTCGTCCACGAAACCGGCGCGGTCGGCATCGCCGTCAAAACTGACGCCGAAGGCGTATTTTCCGCCGCGCACCTTCGCCTGGAGGTCTGCGAGCGTGGCGGTATTGAGGGGATTGGCCTCGTGATTGGGGAAGCGGCCGTCCGGTTCGCCGTAGAGCACATCCAGATCCAACAGCGGTGCCAGTGTGCGGGCCTCCCAGATGCCCATGCCGTTGGCCATGTCCGCAGCCACGCGCGGCTTGCCGGCGGCATGGGCGAAGCCCGCCACATGGGCGGCATAGGCCGGCAGAATGTCATGCGTGGTGACGCGGCCGGCTTGGGCTGCCTGTGGCGCGAAGTGTCCGGCGGTGACGATGCGCTCGATGTCGGCAATGCCGGTGGCGCCGCTGATCGGCACGGCCGCCGCGCGGCAGAGCTTGAAACCGTTCCACTCGCCGGGATTGTGCGAGGCGGTGATCATGATGCTGCCGTCGGCGCCGAGATGGCCGTTGGCAAAGTAGGACATGGGGGTGGAACACGACCCGATGTCAATGACGGCGACGCCCTGTGCGGTTAGACCGCGTGTCAGTGCCGCGAACAACGGCGTGGAGTGGGGACGAACGTCGCGGCCGACCACCACGCGCTTGGCGCCGGTGAAGGTGGCGTAGGCGCGGCCGATCCTTTCGGCCAGATCGTCGGTCAGATCCCGGCCGTAGATGCCGCGTATGTCGTATGCCTTGAAAATGCCCGCCATGCTTTCCTCCGGGAAGCGCTGAACACAGTTCGTCGGGATTCTAGCGGTTTGGGCGGAGCGTGGCAAACGGCAGCTCGCACAGCGCCACGGCCACGGCCATCAGCACGGCGGCGGCGACCAGGCGCCTCAGGTCGGTGGGCTCCCTGAACACCAGCAGCGACGCCGCCACGCCCAGCGGTATCTTGGCGTTGTTCATGACGGCCAGCGTGGCGGAATGAGCGCGGCGGGCGCCGCTGTTCCAGAGCCAGAAGCAGATTCCCGAGGCGACGATGCCCAGATAGCCCAGCACGGCCAACTGTGGCCAGTCCGGCGCGAAACCGTGGGCGCGCCAGCCGATGACGGCGAACGGCAGCGCCGCCATGACTCCGCCAGCATACATCCAGGCCATGGCGGGCGCGTTGCGCAACTCGCCGGTATGGAGCATGAGACGGCGGTAACCGAGCTGTCCTGCCGCGAAGCAGAGGTTCGAGGCCTGCACCAAGGCGAAACCGGTCCAGAGATGTGTGGCGTCGAGCGTTTGCCGGCGCACGATCGCCGCGCCTGCCACCGCCAGACCGGCGGCCAGCAGCGGACGCGCGGCGCGCCGCGGGGCGCCCAGGTTGGCCAGCAGCGCCACATAGAAGGGCGTGGTAACGGTGAACAGCGCCACCAGGTGCGACGGCAGGCAAGTGAAGGCGGAGGTGTAGAACACGTACATCAAGCCGAACTCCACGCCACCCAGCAGCAACAGCCGCACGGCCGTCGCCATACCGATGCCCGCGCGGCAGGCGCAGGGGGCGAAGAACAGCAGCGAGAGCGACAGGCGCACCACGGCCACGACGGCCGGATCCAGCCCGGCCAGACGGTTGCCGATCAGTCCGAAAGAAAACGCCCATACCAAGGATGTCAGGAGCAGCAGGATCACGTCTTGACACTCAATATTGAAACGAGCCTGTGGTTGTCCACCAGCGCATACGTGTGGATCGCGACACAGTCACCTTCGCTCGTCCCGCCAGGTGCACAGTTCGCCTTGCGATGCCCTGCCTCTATCACACAGTCCCAACCGACGCAAGGCCGTTGTTGATTGTTGTCGCCTTCCGGCTGTCACCGGGCGCGGCCGATCACGCGAAGCGGCCGAAGGCGTCATTGTCGCAGGTGAAGTCGTCACAGCCAGAGACGGCGATGGCGGTCGGGCGGTTGTCGTGGTTGAACCTGAATATTCTAGATTCTAGTCTGAACCTGGCAGGGCGGGCGTTCATGAAACCTCGAAGCGATGCCGGCCTGATCCAACCGGATCGATGGCCAGGCAGCGACCGGCCGTTGCCGCACGGACGGCGCGGTCATCGAAGCGCACGGCCTTCTTACCCGCCCTCAGGCGTGGCAATAGGACTCGCGCCACGGTGTTGGCGGGAAGGTCTACCTCCATGTGAAAAGCGCGTCCCGGCTCCTGGCGGAAGCCGACACACACCGGGCCGCGAATGGTGGGCACGGTCATCGTGGCGTGGTCGAGAGATCCCGGCTGGGGATGGATGAGGATGCGCCCAAACCCGGGCTCGAGCGGTCGCACACCCATCAGGTAGCGCGGAATAATGTTCGCCGGAGCGGCGCCCCAGGGGTGGTTCCAGTCCTGATTCGGCTTGAAGCGATTGTCCCACGCCTCCAAGGCGATCGTCGAACCCACCTCATAGATCATGTGGCTCCAACTGCGTTCGGTACGTGCGGTCAGGAGCGACAGGGCATAGTCGGCTTCACCGGCTTCGTACAGTCCCTCCAACAGGAACTGGGCTCCGTAGACGCTGCACGCCATGCCCCGGCTTCGGATAAAGGCCAGCACGTCAGGGCGCATCGCCGCAGGCACGAGTCCGAAGGCCAGCGGGAACAGACTGGCGTGCAACGAACTGTGCACGCTGCCAAGCCCGTCCACAAACAGCCGTCGTGACTTGTCCACCAGCTTTGACAGGATGGCGGCGCGGACACGTGCGCGTCTCGCTGCATAGCGGCGCGCGTCGTTCCGCTTGCCCAGGACGAGGGCGATGTGGCGCATACATGTGAGGGCGCGGTAGTGCAGTGCGTTGACGACCGTGTTCACGGCGACCAACTCATAGCCGTCGCGTTCGCAAGGGGGCCAGTCGACGATGTCACGGATCGGAGTTTCCAGCGTGTAGTGCAGGTCCGCGAGCAACTCGGCTGTCGGCGGATGCTCGGCCACGCTGATCAGGCCATCGGGTCGGGCCAGGGCCGTGAGCGTTTTCGCCTGCAGATCCGGGTAGAAGCGAGCGAGCGAACGAAGGTCGCCCGTGTATTCATAATCGGCCCAGGCCAGCAACACGGAGAACATCAGCCATTCGGTGGGCCAGTTCGGGTGCGTGATCAGGTACTCGTGCGTCCGGCGGGCCAGCGAGAACTCGCGGTCACAGCCGTAGTGACCGAGCTGGTTGATGTAGGCGTCCGCCTCATAGGGGATGCGCTCGCGATCACCGTCGACGTACAGTCCGGCGAAACTGGTGGCCTTGATCGTGTGGTGGCATAGGTCCCAGACATCGTTCAAGACCTGGCAGGAGGAACCGAATGACGCCGCCCGGTCGTTGAAGGGATATGTCAGAGCGATCTGACGGACCTCATCGGGCCGCGGGAGGCGGTGGCGGCCCACGATCTCGGCGTAGCGAAACGGCATGACGACACCCAGGCGAGCCGGAATGCGCACGGCGCTGGGGCCGGTGTTGCGCGCATCCTTGGGAAGCGCGACCCGGTAGGTCCGTGTGCCTGCCGCGACGCGGACGGGGACCATCCGGTAGCGCCGCGAACCGCCCGGTTCGCGGTTCAGCGCATGCGGGCCGCTGAGAACCTCGCCCAGATGAACCTCCACCGTTCCCGCTTTGCGGCAGGTCAGGACGATCTCGATGGTGCCGAACGCGGCCTTGCCGAAGTCAATGAACGTGTGGCCGGGCGCCACGGCCACCACTTCGAGCGGCGTGAAGCAGTGTTGTTCCGGCAGGTATCCAGCCGTGACGGCGGTTGTCGCCAACCGCCCCGTGCGGAACCTCTGCGGCATGGACCATGGACTGATCTCGCCTCGGTGGTTCCAAGTGCGCACCTGCCAGTGATAGGTGCGGTTGGACCGCAGCGGCCTGCCGTCATACGGCACGTTGAGAGAGGCCGCGAACCTCCGCCGATTCGCCGGTGAGGCGACCCGCCCGGAATCCCACAGGTCGCCTGTCTCCCGTCGCAGCAGGTCGGCGCGGGTTGCCACGAGAATCCGGTAGGCCGTCGCGCGAGCATTGGGCGCCGCATCGCGCACCACCCACCCGAAGTTCGGGCACGGGTTGGTCAATCGCGTCCGCTCCGGGAATTCCAGCAGGTCGCAGAGCAATCCGGTCGGGGGTAGTGCGGTGATGTTTTCCAGCATATATCTCAGTTGATGAGCAGGACGGTTCCGCTCGGCACGAAGAGCTCGTAGCAACCCATGTCGATGCCCTTGCCCTGCGGGCGCGAGAGTCCCTCGATATCCGTGGCCGGAGCCCCCGCCGTGGTGCCTGCGTTCAAGCCGGCAGACCCAGCCACGAGCCGGTACGTGCCCGGCTCCCACGTCGGATGCCATGCGATATTCCCATCGCCCGCGACGCCAGTATACGTCATGGAATAAGTGGCTTTCACCTTGCCGGCCAAACCGCGGTCAGTGGCGTTGCTGACGATGCAGTTGATGCAGGTCGCGTCGTAATAGCCGGCGTATACATCCCCAAGGGCGTTGCCGACGACGGTGCAGTTGACGATGCGGATGTTGCCGTTGTGCGTGTGAATCCCACGCTGGGCATTGCCGGTGATCAGGCAGTTGACGACCTCGATCGATTTATCGCTCGATATGTTTTTGATCGCATCGGCCCCGGTAATGTTCTGGATGCGGCAGCGTTCTATGCGCGGGTTCCCGTGCTCACCGATGGCGCCATAATAATCCCTGTAGACTCCGCCCTCGATCACGCTGTCCTCCAGCGTGAAGTTGTATACGTAAATGTTCAGGCAATTGCCTCCACCACCGATATCAAGGTCCAGAAACGAGCAGTTCCGAACGGTCAGGTTGGTGATGTTGAGGAACAGGGTCGTATAGCCCTCCGTACGAAGCGTCCAGTTGGAGAAGATGCAGCTCTCAACAGTGATGTCCGGCGCCGGCGAGCGGTCGGTCCGCGGTCCGGAAGTGCCTTGCTTCGAGCCCTGTCCCACACCGATCTGGCGGCCAACGCCGACGGTGTTGGTTTGGTTGTTCATGAACCAGCAGTTGCGGACCGTGATGTTGCTGCCGATCGTGAGCACGCCCGCGACGTCGCTGTTATTTTCCTGTTCGGGTTTCTCGCTGAGGTAAACGACGCCCTTCGAGTTAACGAAACGGAAACCGTCGAGAACCAGGTTGTCCACGAAGCAACTGAAGGCCCGGCTGGCGTTTTTGCAGTCTATGATCGGGGGGTGATTGGTCGGGTCGCGCAGCCATTCTCCGAGCGCGTTCGTGTACCAGCCGCCGCTGAACAAAGTGGGCGTGGAGACCGTGCCGCCGGCGTTGCTGTAAACACCGAGGGCATTATACTGAGCCCCGTTGCGTCCGAGACTCAGGTCGTAGGTTCCTTCGGCGAAGTAGAAGTTGTGCGGGCCGTCGCCATCGCCGTAGTAGTTGTCGCAGATCCGGAACAGCTTGTTTCCCACGCTGTCATACTTATCCTGAGGGGTGTCCAGGTACATGCCGCCCGAGTTCTCCCAGCTCTTGGCGTCATACGTGCCGTGCATGCGGGGCCGGAAGTAGAAGTCGGCGGCGCGCGCGGACGCTGCGGCGAACAGGATTGCGGCAGCGAACACCAGTCTTCTCTGCATACGGTACATGTGGCACCTTCTTGCGTTTTTTTTCCGGACGGCCTTTGAACCGCGACGCGCGGCAACGGCCCTTTCATCAAGCCATAGTCTAGAGGTAAGCCTTGCCGGGCACAATGACGGCCATTGTAGAATTTGCGACAATCCATTATCTTAATGCGTCAAAAGGCCTTTTGAGGGTTTCCCTGTGAAGACCGTTGTGCTTTGCTACCCCACGTTGATTCCGCGCTACGGGCTCATCCGGCGGGGCATGTTGCGCTTTGCGCGGCAACGCACGGATTGGTTCGTGCCGTATTTCCTCGCGGCCCGTTCCCTGGAACTGGGCGAGCTGAGCGAGGTCAGGGTTGACGGTGTCATTGCCTTTCTGGACCGCCGTTCCGAGCTGGCGGCCGCAAAGGGCATAGGGGTTCCTATGGTGAACATTTCGGCCGCATTCGAACGGCAGTCCTTCCCGCGCGTCCGGGTGGACCAACGACGGGATGGCCAGATCGCCGCGGAGCATTTTCTACAGCAGGGGTTTAGCTGCTTCGGGTATGTGGGAATCGCCGGGCACTGGGGTTTCCGCCTGCGGCACGAGGGGTTCGCGCGGCGTCTCAGACAGGCCGGCCATCCGTGCGCCTTCCACGCCCTTCCGGGAAGCCTTCTGCGGGGCGGCCAGTGGGCTCGGGAGACCAAGGAGCTGTCGCTGTGGCTGGGAAGGCTTTCGAAGCCGGCGGCGGTCTACTGTTGCGCGGACCCGCAAGCCGGGTTAGTCCTCGAGGTCTGTCGGCGGGACGGTCTGCGCGTTCCCTCGGATGTCGCGGTGCTGGGGACGGACAACGAAACGAACATTTGCGAGGAGACCTCGCCGCCGCTCTCCAGCATCGCCGTGAACTGGGAGGGCCTGGGTTACGAGGCGGCGCGGCGGCTGGCGTCGCTTCTGGACGGAGAACGGGCAGGGGACGGCGACTGGCTGGTGCCGTCGCTGGGTGTCGTCCAACGCCGCTCGACAGACCTTCTGGCAGTGGCGTCCAGACCGTTGCGGGACATCTGCGAGCATGTCGAAAACCACCTGGGCGAGATCCGGAGCATGGCGGAGGTGGCGGCCTGCTGGCATCTGAGCCGACGGACGCTGGAACGCATGTTCCGGCGCGGACTGGGTCTCTCGCCAAGACAATACCTGGATGAGCTGCGGCTCCGCCGCGCGATGAACCTCCTCCGGCAGGATTCGCGCGAAGGGTCGCTTAAGGAGATCTGCTACAAAAGCGGATTCACGGACCGGCAACAGATGCACCACCTGTTCAAAACGCGCTTCGGGGAAACGCCGGGACAGGTGCGCGCGTCGTTTGACCATGCGAACTTGACGCAACGGACATCGTCTCCGGAGAACTGCGCCCTTCCCCTTCCTGCGAGGAAGGGCGGCACACGAAAGCGGCGGGAGAAGCGGTCATGAGCGCAGGAGTATGCCTGATGCGGGCGGTGATGTGCGCGGGAATGCTGATCGCGCGGGCGGGCGTTGGTGCCTCGACGGTTCTCTTCCGAGCGGACTTCGAATCGGCCGCGGACCGTCCGCGTTTCGCGTTCGGGGAGAAGCCGGACGGCATGGGATTCATGGGAAGCAGCGCACCGCGCATCGTGCACCAAGCCGTCGAACAGCGGGCCGACGCGCCCTCGGGAACCCATGTCCTGCGCCTCGTGCTGGAATTCGGGAAGGACGGCTACGCGTTGCCGACGTTTTACCTCCCCGCGCCGCTGTGCGTGGACGCGCCGCTTTACCTTTCGGGATGGGTCCGCATCCTGGACAAGGATCCGGAAGCGTCCATCCGCCCGTACCTGCTCCTGTGGGGGGAATTTCCGAACGACTCGAATCCACTCATGGGGCGGCTGCACACGCGGCCCGATTTCTCGCCGGTTGCTGACGAAGAAGGCCTCCGGGTGTACAAGGGGTACACGATGCCCACGCACCTCAACCGGGAAACGGACAGCGGCTGGGTGTACCTCTGGTCGCCGGACGTCAACGCGGACATGATGGCAGCGGCGCAACGGGCCCCACGCAAGGACGGAAAGCTGGTGCGCATCGAGGCCGAGGGCAAGTGCGTCTACGCGGTGACAATGCACCTGAACAACGTAACGGCCGGGCGCAACCTGGAGTTGCTGGTCGACGATATCCGGCTGACGCGCGCCAATCCCCTTCCACCCCTCGGGGCCGCCGAGATCCGCGCCGCTCACGCGGCTTGCCGGACGATCCTGCCGGAATTCCGATCGCTGGCCGTCAGGGATGCCGCTGAGGCGGACCGGCGGGCCAATGCCGCTCTCGCCGACGAGGTCGAGGTCCTGGGCGAACGGGCCGAAGCTGACGACGCTGCGGATGCCTCGGCGTCGTTTGTGTCCCGGTTGCACGACCTCAAGCAGCGGTACTGGAGATTGAAGGTCCTTGACATCACGGGGAGTCTGCCATGAAAACGTCGAAATCCCCCGCCACCGCTTTCCAAGCTCTTTTCAAGACCGCGATTCTCATGACCGCATGGGGAGCGGCGGCCCTGTGCCCTGCGGCTTCGCGTCCGACCGATCCGGAATGGAACCAACTGACCAGGGATTTTGTGACGCCGCACGTCGCGTGGGGCGTGCCGCTGGTTGGCGGGCCGCTGCGCGCGCTGTCCATCGACAGCCGCTACTACCAGCGCGACCTGATCGAGCTGGCGCAACGCCTCGACCTGGCCTACGAGTTCATCAATCCCTACCTTTACGGATGGGGTTTCCCGCCCAGTACGACGATCTTCAACTATGTGGGCGACGAGCCGGATGTGAAGCTTGCCGAGTTCAACCGCGTCATCACCAACGATCTCGATGTGATCCTCATGGGGGCGACGACCATCTTCCGTGTTTACCCTGACGAAGTGATTTACAGGCTGTTCAGAAAGGTGCATGACGGGGCCGGGATGGTTATCATCAACAGGTACAACCACACCGGCGATTCCGCGCCTGTTACCTACTCTTCGGAGCTTCCCGAAGTCGATCTTCTGCTCCGGAAGACGAGCGTGGCCGCATCCGCCCCCGATCATTTCCTTTCAGTGGGTGTGCCTTTCGACCGGCTGAGGGCGTGGGAAGGGATTTCCTCCATTGAGTCGTTCGAGAAGAAGATCAATCTGCGCACCTTTGGCAAGGGGCGAATCGCGATCCTGAGCGAGCTGTTTCCGCATTACGGCTCGTTCCCTGACGGACGCTTCACCCCGCCGCTGCCAAAACCCAGCGCCGTCCCGCCGGAGCGGCCGGGAGCCGGGGAGCCGGAACCCGTGGAGTTCGAGTACGCTTACTCCTTGGTGGCCAAGGTTGCGTTGTGGGCCGGGAACCGCATGCCGTCGGTCTTGCTGGACCGGTTCGTCATGCGGGACGCGGCCGGCGTCGCGACCAACCGGTTCGATCTGGATGGATTGGCGGGGAGCACGGTCGCGCTGCATGTCCGTCCCGCTGAGGCGGCCGCCGGCCTGGTTGTGGACTGGGCCGTGCGCGGCGGTCTTGGCGACGGCAAAGTCCTGCACAAGGACTCCACGCCCTTGGAACAGGGCGCCGCCGTCCTGGCGCTGCCGCCCTCGCTTCCCATAGGGCCGTACTTTGTTGATGCCTGGATCCGGGACGGCGGCAATACCGTGAACTGGGGATCGACAGCGTTTGACGTGACTGGCAACCGGGGGATTGCCCGCGTGGCCGCCGACCGCGACAGCCTGGCGCCCGGCGAAACGCTGGCGGTCCGCATCGAGCTGGCGGGGGGCGCACCTGCCGGCGCGTCGCTGCAGGTGCGCGCGATCGGCAATTACGACCGGCTGTTGTGCGATGAAACCGTTCCCCTGCGGGAGGGGCAAACCGAGTGCGAGTGGACCTACGCGCATCGCGACCGGATCGGCCGCTGGCTCACCGTGGTCGCGGACTGGCGCGAGGGGGAGCGTCTCGTGGACCGAGGCGTCGTGGAACTCCCCGTCCGGCTTCCCTTGGGTGACGCCGACGAATGGTATCCCATCGGGATGGGCGGCGCGGATCCCACTCCCATCGGCCGCGCGGAGGGCCTTCTGCTGGAAAAGTCGGACCAGCGGTATGTCGAAATGAGCTGTGTCGGTGTGAATCCCTACTACCTGAAGTCCGACCTCCCCCTGCTGCGCAAGGCCCGCGCCTCGGCGCGCCACAATCTGGGCTGCTACTACCGCATCGCGCACTTCCACGCCCAGACCCGGCTGGACAACAATGTCAACACGCCATGCTTCAACGATCCGGCCATCCGGGAGCAGATCCGCGACCGCATCCAGATGGCCGTACGCGCCCTGAAACCGTTCGGGGGCGCCTACTCGCTCGGTGACGAGAACGAGTTCTCGCCCGGCAACAGCGATGCCTGCATGTGTCCGCACTGCAACGCGCGGTTCATCACGTGGCTCCAGCGCGAGTATGGAACGTTGGAGAAACTCGGCGCGTCATGGGGCTGCGTCGTCACGAACTGGGCGGAGGCGACGCCCATCGACTTCCCGATGGCGCGGAAGAACGGGCAGTACCCGCGCTGGGTTGACCACAAGCTGCATATGGCTGAGGACTGGGGCGCCTTCTACGGAGACCAAGTCCGGTGGGCGAACGAAATCGATCCCGCGGGAAGGGCCGGAATCATCTACATGCAGGACGTCAACGGGAGTCTGGCGGTGCTCCGCCATGTCCAAATGATGCTGCTGGCACCGACGGCCAAACGGAACATCTCCGCCGAACTGATGCGCAGTCTCGATCTCCCCCAGGCGCTGAAAGGCGGGTTCGCCGCCTGGGCCTGGTCGCTGGAGCGCGGGGCCGGCCAGACCTATTATTTCTGGGACACCTTCCTGAACGGCGCCCGGTTCGGCGGGTGGGAAGTCAGCCGGCCCGGCAGCCTGGAGGGCTACATCACGCCGGACGTGCGCTGGTACGCCTTCGTGAAGGAGTTCTTTCACGAATTCGACCAGATCGGGCGGGGACTGGACAAGCTGATCTTCAACGCTGAACGCGTGCCGGCCGAGGTCGGCATCGTGTTCTCCGAACCCAGCCGCCACGGGCCGCGGATTCTGGGCCAGAACTACGAACACCTGGACTGTTACGACGCCTTCCGGGATCTCTGCTGGGAGCGATCGATCGAGAACGTCCTCGTGCCTCACGACGAGATGGACGCGGGCGGCGAGGGACTGGCGCGCTACAAGCTGATCGCGCTGCCCGCCGTGACGCTACTCTCTCCGGCGGCGGCGGAACATCTCCGGCAGTATGTCGCCGGCGGCGGCATGCTGGTCGCGGACGTGCGGCCGGGCATCATGGACCAGCATGGCAAGAAACTGGAGCGCGGACAGCTGGACGACCTGTTCGATACCGCCGTGGTGGCCGACGGGAATAGCACGCGCGACGAGCGGAAGCAAACCGGCAAGGGCGCCGCCTTGTTGCTCAACACGGCCAGCGGCTCGCTGCGCTACAACAAAGAGCGGCGCCCGGGCTTCGCGCGCGCGTTTGACGCGGCCCTGTCCGCCGCCGGTGTGACGCCGGCACTCGCGGCGTCCGTGAAGCGCTTCGGACACTACCGCGACGGCGCCAATGAATACGCACTTCTCCTGGACCGGGAAAGCAAGCCCTGTCGCTTTCGCTTCCTCCGGACAGGGCATCTTTATGACGCGAGGCAGGCGTCCTACCTGGGCGAAGCGGATACGGCGGAAATCGCGTTGACCGCCAACCGGGGCCGGCTGATCAGCCTCCTCCCTTACCGGGTCGCCGGACTCGCGCTGACGGGACCGGCCCGTGTCAAGCAGGGCGACTCCGTCAGGTTCAGCGCCATTCTGACCACCGAATCGAAGCAGCAGCCCGGCCGGCACGTGTTCTCCGTGATGCTGTTCGGACCTGACAAACTCGAAGCGCGCCATTACCACCAGGACGTACTGGCGCCCGGCGGGCGCGCAAGCATCGAGATATTCTTCTGCTTAAGCGAGCAGGTCGGACCTTGGCGCATTGTCGCGCGCGATGCCGCCACGGGCATGCAAGCCGAGATGGAATTCCATGTGGTCGGGCACAGCGGAGAAACGCCTTGAAGACCAGAATGGTAGCCGCGACAGGGGCAGCGCTGATGGCAGCGCTCGCCGTGTCCGCGGGCACCAATGACGCGATCATCTACTCGAACGGGTTCGAACGGCCCGGCGACGCGCTTTCGCTTTTGTCCTTGCCGAACATCGCTGGCGATGCCTTCAAAATCGCAACGGAGACCGGCATCGCCCCGACCAGCGGCCTGGAAGGAAGCGGAGCGTTCTTCTTCCGCGCCGATCTCCTCAAGGACGGTTTCTTTTATCCCAACTTTCTCTTCCCTGAGCCGGTCACGCTGCCGTCGGGTCCGGTGTATCTCTCGGCTTGGTTCAAGTTCGCTGAACAGGATCCCGAGACCTCGCACGGCCCCGGGCTCGGTATCTTCCTTCTCTGCGGGAACAATTCCCGCCTTGTCGGGTGGACCAACATTGCGCAGCGCGCAGATAGTAATGACGGATGGCACTACCTTTACACCACGGACCTTTCGGGCGTCCTTACGGATCGGATTGCGCGCGGCTTCATGGCGCGCATCTTGAATGGCGTGGCAGGGGAAACAGTGTGCCTGCTCATCGACGACGTGCGGCTGTCGCGGACGAACCCCGTTCCCGTGCCGACGGAGGCTGAGTACCAGGCCAAGCGGCAAAGCTACGACGACATCCGCCGTGAATGGTCGGCCGGCGCGGCGGGACGTCGGGGGGATCCCCTCTGCGACCGTATCGATGATCGCCTCCGAAAGCTGCCCGGCCTGCTGGGCCGCAATCCGCAGGACCGCGCCTTCTTCGTGGGCGAGGTGAACCTGCTGGAACAGGACTACTGGCGCTGGCGGGTTCTGCGGCTCAACGAGTGAGCAAGGAGCACTTCCCATGAATCCCATTCAACTTTTCCTGACTTCCGGGGCGGTGACGTCCGCGACGGAAGAAATCGTGTCCGTCGGCGTTCCCTTCGCGCGCGGCGACGTTCGCTTCGACACCCCGCTGCGCGTGCGGCGCCACCAGGATGCCGTGGTGGCGCAGGTGCGCGAACTGGGCGTCTGGCCCGACGACACGTCGCGGTGGGGCTCGGTCACGTTCCCGGTCGGGCCGGAGGATCTCAAGCGGGGCGTTGTCGTTCTGGAACCGGGCGAAGCCAAGTCGGCCGCGCAGGCGCTTGTCGTAACCGAGAGGAAGGGATCGCACATCGAGATCGACACCGGCGTGGCCATCTTCCGCGTGAGCCTGCAGCGCGGCACGCTGATTGACCGCGCGCAGATCGGCGGCACGGACCTCATTCGGGAAGGGCAGGGGGGCTTTCAGCTCAAGGACGCGGAGGACCGTGTGTTTTCCAGCGCCGCGGACACATCGCCTGAAGTCGAGCTGGTGGAGCGCGGTCCCTATCGCGCGCTTGTGCGGCAGCGCGCCTTGCTGCGGCGCCAGGGCGTCGAGAATGCCCCGCTCCTTGTGGACGCGCGGCTGGTTTTCTTCGCCGGCACGGCGCGCGTGGAGGCCACGGTCACTTACACGGCTTCCGGCGACGTGCCGGAACTGTTTTTCAGGGACTTGCGCTGGGAACTACCGCACCCGTTCGAGGTTGACCGCACGTGCGATATGCGGCCGCGCTACGTGGCGGGGCACATGGGCCCCGGGGAGAGCAAGGCACCGGCGGATGCGCTCCCGCGGTTCGCGGTCGGCTGCGGGTTCGACGACGTGTTTGACGATCAGATAGACCCCGACAGCCGGTACTTCCTTCTCCAGACGGCGCACGACGCGTTCAACCTGTACCAGGACGAGCCCGGCTACGGAATCTATCCGGTCGCCAGCAGCGGCGCGCGCGGCGACCACGCTCCCGGCTGGGTCTCGCTCCAGGGCCAGCGCGGCGCGATCCTCTGGCGGATGGCGGACTTCTGGGCATCGTTCCCCAAGGAAATCGAGATTAGCCAGCACTCCGTCGCTTTCGCGGTCTGGCCCGAACGCGCATTGCCGGCGTTCCTCGCCCTCCCCCACGATCCCGAACCGCCCGACCCGCGCAAGCGCTGGCGCGAGGAAGGCTACGAGTGCCTGATGCCGTTTCCGTCGTTCACCGGCGCGTCGCCGTCGCGCGGCACTTTCGCGCTGGTGGCTGGCATTGGCCGCACGCACACGTTCAGCCTGGAATTCACGGGCGGAGGGGCGTCCCCGGAGGGCAGGGCCTGGCACGCGCAGCGGTCCGCGCCGCCCCTGGCCTGGGTTGACCCCGCCCAAACCGACTGCGCCGGCGTGCTGGGGCCCCTCGCGCCGCCCGCCTCCGGCACGCTGCAGCCCTTCGAGACGATGCTTGACCGCGCCTTCGCGTGGGACCGGCGCATGCAGCGGCTCTACCGGTCCTATGGCGAACTGGACTACGGCGACCTGCAGCGCCACTACCAGACCGTCCGACTGGGCAAAGCCACCAAGGGGCGCCTGCGCAAGCGCGAGGACGGCGGCTTTTTCAGCCGCTGCCATCCCCGCGCCGGCTGGTGGAACAACAACGAGCGCGACACGCATCGCGGGTACTACGTGCAGTTCATGAGAACGGGCCGGCGCGAGCAGCTCGATGCGTTTCTGTCGTCGGCGCATCACAACATGGAGGTGGACTTCATCCGCTTGTCCGACGGGAAAACGGGTCCGGGGCTGGTCGCGCACCAGGAAGGCCACCACCGCAAGTCGGGGGCCGGCTTCGACATTGACCACAACTGGTGTTCGGGCTTCTTCGACCTCTACCATGTCACGGGCGACCCGCGGGCACTGGAGGCCGCGCGGCTGATCGCCGACCATCTGGCCCGCGCCGCCGTGCAGGGATACCGGCTGTGGGGCGTGGCCAAAGAGACCGTTCACCCCCGCTATCTGTTCCGGTCCGCATGGGAGCTTGCAGCCGCCTACCTGGAGACTCACGATGAGCGGTACCTCGAAGCCGCGCGAGGCAGCGGCGAGGAACTCCTCCGCCGTCAGAACGAGGACGGTCGGCTGGCACGCGGTGATTCTTACTCGGAGGGCGGCTGCCAGATGGCTCTGCTCAGGCTGTATCAGGCGACGGGGGAGGCACGCTATCTCGCGGCGCTCAAGCGGGCGGTGCGGTGGAGCACCGCCGATCTGGAAGCCTTGGAGCCGCCGCCGGATGTGGAAGCCGACTCCCGGCCGGCCCTGCTGGCATTTGGCGCCTGCCGCGTGCTGGTGGGCGATTTCGTCGGCCTTCCGAAAACGGCCGAATGCCTGGCACACCTGATCCGGATTGATCCCGCGGGGGACTGGGCCGAAAGGGGGCGGCGCGTGCTGGACGTGGCGCTGGCGGCACAGGACCGCACCGGCCGCGCCGTGGAGGACGGCAACTGGAACGAAGAACATCGCTGCATGCCCTACCGCACCGGCAACGCGCTCCAACACCTGCCGCTGCTCCTTGCGGCGCTGGAGACAGAGCCGGTCGCGCGGCTTCGCCGCGAATAGAGATTCGCCACAGTCTCTATGTCCCCATCCCCCGCCATGAAGAACACTCAAGAACACTGTTCGGCTGATGGAGAGAAAACATGAATTCCAAGGAACGAGTAACCGCGGCTATCGCGCGGGCGCCGGTGGACCGCGTTCCGCTCGGGTTCTATGCGGTTGACCATGACACGGTGGCACGGGTTCTCGGCCATCCCACCTATGTGCGCAACAAGATCGAGATCCAAGTTGCGCTCTGGGAAGGACGACGGGATGAGGTGGCCAAGGGCCTGAAGGAAGACACGGTAGCTTTCTACCGCAAGATTGATTGTGCCGACATCCTCCTTCCCAAAGAGGCTCAACTCCTCCCCCCGGCGGACTACGATCCCGACCCGCCCAAGCGGATCGCTGAACTCCGATGGGAGGACCGCACGGGGCGGATTTACCAGGCTGTGCCGCAAACCAACGAAATCCAGTGCGTTTACGATCCGCAGCAAGGACAGACCACGTATTCGGTGGATGATTTTCGCGATCCCCTTGAGGTGACACCGCCCGATCCGTCCATTTTTGAAGTCCTTGACTACGTCGTGGAACAACTTGGAGAGGATCGTTACGTTGCAGGCACCACGGGGGGCATCACAGCCCTGACCTTTCTGGATGGTATGCAAAACGGACTAATGCTGTACGCTTCCCAGCCGGAGGTCATCGTGGCGGCCAATCGGCAGTCCGTGGCGGCCCAGAACATGCGCGACAAGTATTTCATCCGACCGGACGTTCCCGGTGTGCTCATGGAACAAGACATGGCCGGCACGACTGGACCTTGGGTGTCGCCACAAATGTTCAAGGAGTTGTGTTTCCCCTTCCTGAGAGAGAGGATCGCTCACGTGAAGAAATCCGTGCCGCAGGTGATATTCCACAACTGCGGCAACAACATTCCCTTGATGGAGATGTTCATCGAGGCGGGAATTGACTGCTATCAGTCCCTTCAGACGACCGCCGGAATGGAGGTCTGGAAATTGAAGCAGATGTTTGGCGACCGGTTGTCATTCTGGGGTGGTGTTCCCGTGGAGGCGCTGATTGTCGGCACCCCTGAAGACGTCAGGAACGCTGTGAGAACCGCCATGGAGCGCGGTGCTCCCGGGGGTGGGTTCATCCTCGGTCCCAGTCATTCGGTCGCCATGAACACAACGTACGACAATTTCATGGCGATGCTGGACGAGTTTGTCAGGCTCAGGGACAGCTTCTGAGAAGGCCCTCGCAGCTTTGGGCGAAGGCG
>JAQULY010000002.1 GCA_028718445.1 Kiritimatiellia bacterium | reverse complement strand
GGATCGGATTGCGGAGAAACTGCGGGATGGACTCCGGGCACAGCAATGAGGCAAGATGGCCCAACAACACGCTACTCACCTACACCTTGCCGCGGACGGTCAAGGTGAGGGAGAGCGTGGACGTTCGGACAGGAAGAGATGAGAAGAACCTTTGTCACGCTAGTTGCCTGTCTGGCCCTCGCGTCATGCGCGAAGGTGTCAAACGAGATGGTCGTCACCAACAACTCGGGGGTCACCGCGCAAGAGGTCCTCGTGACCGTGTGTGGTGAGAGTCATCGCTTCAGCGACATTCCTGACGCCGGATCGAAATCGGGACGCTTCTCAGTCAAGCATGACAGCGGATTTCAGGTTGATGTCCGACTGGTTGACGGCACATCGATGACAACGAACTTCGGCTATGTGACCGGTGGCGGCGGTGCATACGGGAACCATGCCGAGATCGACATTACGAAAGATCGGCAGATCATTGGGGAACAGAAATGAGGTCCGAACCACGGCCTCCTGCCTATCGCCGCTAGCGCGGCTCAGGCAGAGTCCGGACGTTGTGCAAAGAATGAAGTGAAACGCCCACGGACAACTTGCCGCGTATCATTGGCAGTGGCACTCACTATGGAAGGGCTGGCCAAGTGGTGCTACGGCAGCGCCACCTTGGTGAGAGCCAAGGCAATTGCAGGTGACCAGGCGCTTCGGGCGGTGGCGAGAACAGCAAGCGATGGATATCTCCGAACGGGCTATGCACTCGAACTCGCCGCGATCGTGGCGGTAGTTGTCGGCTGTGTCGCCTGGCGGGTCGCTGTCACGAAAGAGGAGGCCGGTAGTCCAGTGCTGCCGATCGGCTTGCTGGCGGCGTACCTACTGTTACTCCTCCTCATGGTCTGAGATGAAAGAAGGCAGAGAAGCACAACAAGGCCCATGCACGCGACCTCGTAACCTCGGGGCGTCGGGGTCGTCCCTGAAAATAGCAAATAGCGACGTGAACGCCCCCTCCGTTCCCAAAATGCCCCCTGTTCCGCCTTCGACCCCTTAGGTGGCGGGGACACCTTCCTTTCGCTCCACCCCATTCCCGCTCCCCTTCTCTCCACCCCCAAAGGCGCCGCGAAACGTCAGTTGCGCAAGCCGGCCCGATGACATTGCGATACCGGCCTAGCCGTCCTAATCCCCGCCCGCCCTTCCACGCCGTAGCCCATCGGGCGATGGCGGCGTTTTCCATCTTGACCCTCACATCTTCCGGTTCTATCCTCACCACCAAGGAGCCTCTCATTACCACGCAATCCAAGACCCGCCGGCGCCCACCCAGTACGCCGTTGTCGCATAGCAGATCCCCATAGCACTCCTGATATGCACCAACCCCGCCTCGTAACTCACTGAAAATCAACACCCCCTTTGACGCTTATCCCACCCACGTCCTGCTATCTTCACTGCTATTTGTGACGCATATTGAGATGGGACAATAGAGATAATGAAATGGACCGCGAAAACACTTTTCGTCCTCGCTTCGACGTGCTGCCTCATGTCGTGTGATCTTCAGAAGGAAGTCTCCCGCTATCATGGAGATGGGACGATCCAATTTGTCAAAGGACCTCTTCTGGGGATCGATGGCGTTGCTTTGACATTCGACACCTTCCCCATCTCGTCCAATTTTGACAGGACCTACACATGTTCCAACGTTCCACCCTGCAAAGATGACTATGCTCTTTACCTTTCAGCGCAAGGTTCCGAGAGATTGCCGTTCTTGGACGACTCTGTGATTTCTGCGCAGCTCACGGATTCCAAAGGACAAACCGTCTGGAACATCCGGACGAACATTGCCCCTTGGACGTGCGCGTATGGAGGTGGAGATACTTGGGTCTCCTATTACTACCTCGTCTTTGACAAGAAGACGGGTGCCCCGTCGGGCACCCTCTTTACGCCAGAAACAGGAGAGAAGTACCAACTGCACGTCTCCTTCGAAACGAATCCATTGTGCAGCAATCAGACGACCAAGGCATTCTTCTGCCTGAAAGCCGGAGGATACAAATAGGAGTCCCAACATGGCGCTCCTCACGTACAACTTGCCCGCGACCTGGAAAGAGTTGACGGAGAGCGCAGAGGGGAAGGTGGCGGGACAGAGAGACAATGGTGGGACCGCGTGGTGGACGATGATGAGATTGCTGCTACTGAATGTGATGGTGCTTGTGACGGTGGGCTGTGGTAGGCCCGAAACGGAACTGGTTGATGCGGCGTGTCGTGGCGACGCAGAAAAGGTACGTGCACTGGTGAAGCGTGGTGACGACGTGAACGCTAGGGGCAAATTTGGCGATACAGCCTTGCATTGGGTCGCGTTGCATGGCGATGAAGAGACAATGGTTTTCCTGATCGCGCAGGGCGCCGACATTGAGATCAGAAATGGCCACGGAAGCACTCCAATACTAAAGGCTGTTACACCTGAATGCGTGGCGACGCTCCACAAGCATGGTGCTAGGGTTGATGCTGTAGATGACTGTGGTCGCGGACTAATTGATTGGGCTTCCATGATATCGTCTCCACAGACTCAACAAAAGGCGCTTGCGATTATTGAGTTCGCTCTGGCATGTGGGGTCGATATTAGCCGAGAAGATTATTTCCGCAGAACACCTCTTGATTATATGGTTATGCGTGATAATAGAGAGATGGCGGCATACCTTGTGTCAGTAGGTTGCCGCCCTGGTAGTCGAGGAGATCCACCGTATCCAGACTGGGCTCTGCAGCTGGTGCAGAAAGTGAAGAATGGAAATACCGGTGAGGTGTCAATCGGATATCGGGGGCCAGGCGTTGGCGGCGGGGTCACTCATCAAGTGGTCATCCCTGCAAACTCCCGCTAACGCCCCCAACAGCCCCTCCGTTCCCAAAATGGCCCCCTGTGTCCTCTTCGTCGATCAACCATCTCTGCCCCTTCGTCCCCTTGCCCTCGATGCCGGCCTAGTACGGCACGAGGGTCGTCAGGGTCAGCCCTGAAGCTAACAAATAGCCGTCATCCACCGTCACGCCACCCCATTCGGACTCCTGCCCTCTATCTGCCCCGCCACTTCCCTTCATCCCCAAGGCGCCGCGAAACGTCAGTTGGGCAAGCCGGCCCGATGACATTGCGATACCGGCCAAGCCGTCCTACTCCCTGCCCGCCCTTCCGCGCCGTAGCCCATCGGGCGATGGCGCCGTTTTCCATCTTGACCCTCACATCTTCCGGTCCTATCCTCACCACCAAGGAGCCTCTCATTACCGCGCAATCCGAGACCCACCGGCGCCCACCCGGTACGCCGTTGTCGCATAGCAGATCCCCATAGCACTCCTGATATGCACCAACCCCGCCTCGTTACTCACTGGAAATCAACGCACCCTTTGACGCTTATCCCACCCACAACCTGCTATTGTTGCTGCTATGTTTGACGCATATTGAGATGTTGATGGCTCCATTTGATGAACGAGAAACCGCCATATCGCAAGTGGGTTGGCGTGGTGCTGGGCTTCCTGCTCCACGGCTCCGCGCATCTTCTTTCCGGCAGGTGTGCCGCCGGTCTGAAGTGGTACTTCGGCCTCTTCGCCTGCGGCGTTGTCGCACTTCTGCTTGTCGCGACGCCGGGCATTGTCCCGTTTATCCTCGGCGTGGCCTTCGGTCTCGCGAGCGTGGTTCTGTGGTTGGTGATGCTCAAACAGTCGTACCGACCCGTCCGACGGATCGGGGTTCTCGGCTGGCTTGCCGTCATCGTCTTGGCCGTCGTTCTGAACAACGGCTTGAGTCTTCTTGTGCGCCAGTTCGTTCACCCGTTCAAGGTTCCGAATGGCGCAATGCAGCCAACGATCTTCGGAATCCACGGGCACGCTGTGCCCGCGGATTCCTCAGAGAAGCCAGGCATGGTTCAGTGGCTTGTTTCTGGCCAGCGGTATGTCGAGGTTGAGGCCTGTTCCAGCGGTGTGCTGTCCGCGCCCCGTCCCTCACAGGACACGCCATTCCGCTGGGTGTACGCGATCGGCTCCCAGCAACATGAGTTGCCGCGCTTCGCGCGGCCAACTAAGCAACCCGGGGAGCATGTATCCGCCGGGGAGAGACTTTGGTCGGGTGTAGTGGTCGCCGGAGACCACTTGTTTGTCGAACGACTATCGTATCGCTTCAGCAAACCGAAGCGAGGCGACATCGTTGTTTTCCGTACTGACGGAATAGAAAGCCTTCCCCCCAATACGTTCTACATCAAGCGTGTCGCCGGGCTTCCTGGTGAGCGCATCAGGATCGAGCCACCATTCCTGATCGTGAACGATCGGAAAGTGACCGTGCCGGAGATATTCAACACCATCTCGAGCTTATCCGGCGGCTACGCCGGATTCCAGCTTGCAGTTCACGTTGCCTCTATCGGTGGTCTTCTGTCGAAGCCCACTGATGAGATAACACTGGGGCACGAGGAGTACTTCGTCCTTGGCGACAACACCGAAAACAGTCGTGACAGTCGATACTGGGGTGCCGTACCGGAAAAGAACATCATCGGCAGAGCAACACGCATCTACTGGCCGTTCACAAGAGTCAACGCACTTGAAGGAGAATGAGGAAAGCCAACAATGAGCTGACTTCGTCCGGCGCCCACCCGTTCGAAATGAAGACGATACTGCCAATCCTAATCATTGCCACGCTCGCTTCGTCCTGTACATCTGATAGGATGCCAATTCCCGAAGGCACTGTCCGCACATGGTCGGCTTCAAGCAGAGGTCTGTCGTGGCTCGCCCGCGCGCAGCGCGCTGACGGATACTGGGGAACCGATGACCGCCGCATGGCTCTGACGAGCCTAGCAACGCTTGCCTTTCTAGCCCACGGGGAGACTCCAGCGTCAAACGACTATGGCAAGACCGTCGAGAACGGACTTCGCGCACTTCTTGGCGCAACACAAGAATCTAGCCACCTCTCCCCGGTTGATCGATCTCTGCTGACATGGTGTCTTGCGGAGGCCTACGGTCTTACAGGGCTTCCGATATTGCTTGATGCAGTGCGCAAGGAGAACGCATTGCTGGATACAGGATCGCCATCTTCATGGAATATCTTCGCGGCGCACGCCCTCTATCTCTCCGGCGCAGACCCAGCCGCCGGAAAGCGGATGCTTTCCGAGTTGACGACCACCTATGCTGCACAAGCCGATGGCACTCTCCTCGGTCAGGCGGCCCAATTGCTCCTGATGATGTGGACTGTGGGCGGCGAGCAGTTCGCGCCGTATCTTGAGCGCCTTCGGCGTCAAGACCCGGCGAACTGGCGTCACGGGACAACACCCCTACAGACGGCTTTCGTTCTTTCCTTGGCCCTATATCAGGTCGGGGGGAAAGACTGGCAGGAATGGAACCGTCGATTCTATCCTGATCTTGTGGAGAGGCAGGTCCAGAGGAAGACTCTCGGCTGGTGGACACCCGAAAGTATGGGTGTTCCCGACATGCCGGAGATCAAGGGCATGAGTGCAGATGAAACCCGAGTCTACGCGACCTCGCTCATGCTCCTGACCCTACAACGCCCCCGTGTTCCTCTGTCATACCGTTCCCCAACGGAGGACGATCAGCAGAAGCGTGACGAAGATGACGACATTCACATTGAGATAAGACTATGATTTCGAACAAGAACAGATGAGATGATACAGATCATCAGATTAATTGTGGTCACAGCCGTTACCGGAGGGCTGGGATGGTTCCTGGGCAAGACAGTGATCCAAGGGGTCACGACCGGAGCAATCCGGCACACCGACTCCACACGGGTGTGCCGAAGAGATCAGAACCCAGCCGTTTTCTGGTCGCTGGTCGTCTTGTTCAGCGGATTTGTCGTGTTGCTCGGAGCCGGATGGGTGTTCGCAGTCATTGATGCGGTGGGCAAGATGAAATAGGATCTGCCAACCAGAAAATGCACGGTATTTGTCGCTACGCGCCAAAACCATAATTCTCGCGTTCGCAACAAATATAATGAAAACAAAATTCAAAAAGTTACTTATCCTCATCGCCTTGTGCTGCGTACCAGGAGCAGTCTACAGTCTCTTTGACCCTGGTTTTGCATTTTTTGCGGCTCCAGTTTTTTTCATCCAAGCTGCTGTCTGTACACTGGTGCTGTGGTTCCTCTTGAAGGTTTGTAGATGTCCAGAGTGGGTCAGATATGCACTAATCGTTATCGGCATTACAGCTTGGTCGATCCACCTTGGTGTTAGCACACACTATACTTATACTGGAGCAGGTAGGTTCGAACGGCTTCTTCTTGATCCCATTCCTGAGAGCGTGAAGATCATTGACGATCATGGCTATGTCGCTATGGCTGGTGGCTATGAGATCATTGTTTTCTCAATTGATCCCTTGGACTTTAATAAGGTCTTAGCTAACCGAGAATTTAAGCCCTATGAAATAGACCCAAAGCGAACCGACTCCCTAGAACAAAAGATTATCGATCAGGCACGAGGTTATGATATTGAGCCCGTTCATATCTATAAAACCGGGGACGACAGCTTTCTTTTGCTTATTGCCAATGAAACCCAAAACAAAGTATTTCTATATCGATTTAGACTATAAAAGTGCGAACAACCGCCTTCACTCTATCGCTCGCAAGCTCGCTCAGAGAGAGGCGTAACGTTCGCAGCAGGAACAGAGCATGAGCTGCAGGAATTGCAGAACGAAGGACAACCGCATCAACTACGGAGCTGCTTCCATCAAGCACTTGGGCACACTGGGAGAAACCCAGGAACTCCTGATGCAGTGCGTTGACTGCGGAAGCTACTACGTGGCCTCTGGCTATTCAGCGGCGATCAGGGAAGTCGATCAGTCATTTGTGGCAAGGAATCGGGCAACACTGGAGCCTTGGCTCAATGAGCCTGAGAAGGACGGAGGAAGAGAAACTGCGAACCAGCGCCTCCAGTTTACGGTTTTGCCGCGGCGGCAAAACCGAAACTGAGGCGTGACGTTAGGAGTAGAACAATGACAACACGAAACACATTTGGCGTTTTATGGTTATTTATGACCATTATCTATGTGTTGGCATCGGCAACGACATATGCCCCGACAGCACAAGAAGGTGGGTATATGATTTGTTTGGGTTCATTGCTTTTGTCAATTTGTTTTGGTCTGCTTGCCTTTGTGTTTACAATAAGAGAGAAGAAATCCTAACCAGCGGCGACACCGAACGGCGCTGATCGAGCCGTTGGTGCGCCGTGAACGTTCTGCCCACGAATGAGACACAATGATCACTGTCATAGCCAAACCGACTCACGACTGCAATCTACGCTGCGGCTACTGCTACATTGAGCCCGGCGCCGAGCGGGGGCGTATGGATGAACGCACTGCACTCAACGTCATGGAAGGCTTCGCTCGCCACTCGCATGACCACCGTGCCCACTTTATTTGGCATGGGGGCGAACCGCTCCTTTGCGGCATCGCGTTCTTTGAATTCGTCGCCGACATAACCGCCAGCCTGAAGAAGCGCGGCTATCACGTGACCAACGCGATTCAGACGAACGGCACCCTCCTCGGCCCGGACTTCCTCGATTTTGTGAGCGACGTTGACGATTTCCGGCTTGGCTTCAGCCTTGACGGTCCTCAACGTATCAATGATCGCACTCGACCGTACGCGACTGGGGCGAGCTCATTCAATGACACGCTGCGCGCAATCAGGATGACGCGCGAGCGGAATAGCAGGACGCGACATCTTGGCGGTGGCGTTATCGTCGTACTGTCCAAAGCTAACATCGCTGATATGAAGCAAGTGCTGCAGTTCTTCAATGAGGAACGTATCGGTTTCAAGGTAAATCCGTTGATTCGAAGTGGACGTGCAAGACATGGCGAATACGACATCGATCCTACCGAGGCTGCCGCAGCGCTTCACGACCTTTTCAACTACTGGATGCAGAGCGACTCGATGGTGTCGGTTGATCCGTTTGTCGACTTCATTGGGAGCGTGGCCAGTGGATGTTCAGTCGGATGCAACCACGCGGGGAATTGCAGGGAGCGGTACGTATCGGTAGGACCATTGGGGGATATCTATCCCTGTGGGAGATTCGACGGCGTGAAGTCTATGTGGATGGGCAACGTAAACACGCCGAATGGCGTCACTGACGCCTACGGCTCTTCGGTTCACCAGCGCCTCCTGGGACGCAACGCGAAGAACATCCTCGAATGCAGCGATTGCGTGGTCAGCGACCAATGCAAAGGCGGGTGTCTGCACAACGCATGGACGGCTGGTGATGCCTTGGGCAAGGATCCGTACTGCCCCATGTATCATCGGTTATTCACTCACGTACGGGCAGTACTGCAAAAGGAACTAAGAAACGCGGAGGTAGGGAATGAGACCTAGACAGACACGAGCCGAGTGTGACCGTCTTGTAGGCCTTGCGAAACTACCCGGCTTGGGTGTTACCGTTGACTTCAGCCGGATCGGGAACCGGCATGTTCGGCGTGCTCTCGCGCGCTGTCCGCGAATCAGGGCGTTATCGCCGCACGGCTGGGATGAGCATAGCGATCACACGGATGTACCATACGAAGAGCACCACGAGTACAGCGAAAGTCCTCACCACACGGACAATACGACACATACGGAATATGACGATCATAGGGAATGGGGCGACTGGACGGACTGAAGCACGGCAGAACAAGAGCGTGGACCACTACGGTTCACCCGGCGAGGACGCCGGCTGAACCGAGGGTCACGCTCAGCGTTCGCCAAGAAGAGATGAAATCGGAGACGCTATTTGAGGTTTTCTGTCAGCGTGGGCAGATCGCCTTCCGGCGACTGTCTCCGGACGGTTCGCCGACGCCCGACTACGAGATCACTGTCGGGGGGGCCTTGATGTACATAGAAATCAAAGAACTGACTCCAAATTGCGAGGAAGCGAAGGTCGTTGCCGAGTGGAAGGCAAAACATGGGCCAGGAGAGATTGTCACGTGGGGTGACACAGTCGGCCGTCGCGTCCGACGTGAGATTGAATCGGCGCGGCAGCAGATCAAGCACTTGGCGGCGGGGAAATGTCCCGGGATTCTGGTCCTTTACGACGCGCGGCCCGCTCCATTCCACGGAATCGAACCATATGAGTTACTTGCGGCCATGTACGGTTGCGAATCCATAGACATCCATCTCCCGAAAGAACCGGACGAACCTGTCGCTTTCGGAACACACAGGTTCGGGAAGGGGAAGAAGTTCCGGCAGGACTGCCACACTTACATCAGCGCAATAGGAACCCTCTGTGAGCGATGCTCAGATGGGCACATCCACCTTGATCTGTATGACAACATCCACGCAACACACCGACTTCCATTTGCGGCGATTGTACCGCGTGCAGATATGACACTTCGTACGGTGGCTCCTGGTAGAGGCGACGAGCACCGAGGGTGGGCAACAATGGTGACTGACGAGGAATACAAGAAGGCGAACCAAACCTCGGATGCGACTTCGGAACCCGCGCCGGGCGCGGGTTCCTCATCGCATCAAGGTTAACGTTCGGCTGGGGAGGAACGAAATGAAGAGGGGTGGCAGGATTGTCGGTACGGTCGTCTTGGTGCTTGTGGTCACGGGCATCGTCTGCTGGCTTGAACTCAAGCCCCCTTGCGAGGGCGACTACCCGTACGAAGAGAAGTACTTCACGGCAGAAATGAAGGCCAAGTACAGCACTGCGGAATCGGTTCTCGACTCCATGAGAGAAGGCTGGAGACATGATACAGAGGCTCACGCGCAACTGATGAATGAGGCCTACGGCTTTGACATTGCCAAGAAGTTCGGCCGTGGTTACCCGTCCTCGTCCGCGATGGGTGACGTACGGTCGGTTTCCTGCCAGAACTTCAAGAGAATGGCCTTTGTCAAAACAAGTGACTCGGGATTGTGCTTTGTCATAAGACGAGGGCGGTGGGTCTTTTACCCCGAGACTCCCCGGGTGAATAGCCCCTTCTTCAGATGATACAGACAAGGGGCATGAGGGATCAGGGCACTCATGCGTCAGAATGGAATGCAGGCCGAACCACGGCCTGCTGGGTACGTCGCTAACGCGCCGCCCCAGAGGCCGAGCGTTCGAACTATGACTGACGAGGAACAGATCAGGTGTCAAATTCTTCGCGAAGCATCTTCTGTGCGCGAAGGGACCGGCCTCGGCTACCATGGCAACCAACTCGCCAACGAGATCGCGTGTGAACTTGTTCATAGCGGGCTCGTGATCGGTTCCGTGGACGAATGCGGAAACGCCTGCATCGCTGGCATTAGGCAAGCGGGAACAGAGTACCTGGAGGAGAAGCGACCGCACAGAAGGGCGCTACGCATCGCCAAGCGGCTACTGTTCGTCCTCTACTCGATTGCCCTTCTCCTCATCGGATATGTAATGAACCTCGACTCGGTGAAGGAGTTCCTTTCGGAACTCGTGGGGCGATTGCTGAAATGACAGAGGTTCGAACCAGCCGTCGGAAGGTATCGCCCTCCACTGCGCTCCGGGCGAACCTTCAACGGCAACGTTAACCGGAGGACAATAATGCCAACCCAAGCAAGCAATCGACAAGAACATCCTCGCGCTGCCGTGTTCCTAGACCGTGACGGTACCATTATCGAGGATCGCGGCGATCTATCGGACCCGGCGCAAGTGGTGTTTTTCAAAGATACGGTCCCAGCGCTTCGTCGCCTGGCTGAGAAGTTCGCTTTGTTCGTCGTGACGAACCAATCTGGTGTAGCCAAAGGCACGATCACCATCGAGGATGTGCAGCGGGTGAATGATTACGTCGAGAAGTACCTCGCGATCAATGGTGCTCCGATTGCTGCAACTTACGTCTGCCCTCACCAACGTTACTCCGACTGCCAGTGCATCAAACCGAACCCCTACTTCCTGAAGAAGGCGGAACGGGAGTTCGGCATAGACCTTCGACGCTCCTTCGTTATCGGGGATCACCCTCATGATGTCGAGCTTGCCACGCGGGTGGAAGCCACGGGCATATATCTTCTTTCTGGCCATGGGATGAAGCATCGTGCAGACCTCCCAGTGCAGACGATCGTCGTCGACGGCATTCGCGAGGCCACTGAGCAGGTCCTCACTCGAGGCTCCGGACAGCAAACAGAAAGACAGACAGCGAATTGGGGCGCGTCCCCCGCCACTCCAGAGCGATAGCGTGCGAGTCCGGTGGGCATGGGCGCAGCATGAACAGGGGGTAGCAACGTGCGCATCGGGATTCTCTCGGACATTCACGGGAATCTGGTCGCTCTAGAGGCCGTTCTCGCCGAGCTGGCGAACGAGGAGATCGACAAGATAGTCTGCCTTGGCGATCTCGCAACGTCCGGTCCACAGCCGAGCCAAGTGATCTCTCGGCTGCGGGAACTCCATGGTTCCATCGTCTTGGGCAATATGGATGCATGGCTGCTATCGCCCCGACCCCGGAACGTCAAGGATGAGCGAGGCAGGCGCATAGCCGATATTCAGTCGTGGGGTGCTGCTCAGGTAGGCGCTGAGCATCTGGCGTACCTTCGCACACTACCGCATACCGCGGAGCTGTGCCTTGGCATGCCTACCGGCAGCGCAGATCTTGCGTGCTTCCATGCGTCGCCGAGCTCGAATGAAGAGAGCATCTCCGCTACCACTGCAGAAGGTGACGTTGACCGGCTTCTCTGTGGATGTGCGGCGTCTGTGATCGCGGTCGGGCACACACATACGCAGATGCTCAGGCGCCATCGAGACATCACGATTCTGAACCCGGGTAGCGTGGGCGCCCCGAAGAACCCTCCGTGGGCGGAGTATGCCGTTGCGGAGTGGCGCAATCGGACGTTGCGGCTCGAACTGCGAAGGACACTCCCGGACGTAGACGCGGCAATTCAGGCGGCGCGCGCTACCGACATGCCACACGTCGAGTGGTGGATCCAAGAGCGCACAGGTGTGACAGCCGGGCCCGGGCCCCAGTGACGGCCCCGAGCCCGAGTTCGTGCCGGCAGCCCATCGGGACGTCGCGTCGGAATGATGCGACCGGTGGCACGAGAACCGGCTAACCACGGCACGGAGCCTACTCGGTGAAACGCGCCGCGCGTTTTACCGAGTGGCTCATGCCGACCGTTCGGCCAAAGAGAAGAGTATGAAACGTTGCTTGAGGATCCTAGGCAAGGTTCTGCTGGTCTTCTTTTCGTTGTCAGGTTTGTTCTGGTGGGCGCTAATAGCGCCCACCGGCATCGCCATACATGCAAAGCACCGGACGCTGGCGAAATGGCCACCCGAAACCCCTTTCTTCCCAATTGATGGCGTCGTCGTCCAAAGAGTCCTGCTCGACAAGACGGATCGCGACAGCTTTCACGGGGATGGAACAATCCTGAAAGCCTATCAGGTGGAGGTGACTGATTCTGTCTTCAAGATACTCTCAAACAACCGAATCCGAAGCAGCCGGATTTGGCTGGCACGCCCGTTTGACGAGAAGACGAGTTCAGCGCTAGCTTTCCTCTCCCGCTGGACCGAAGCGACTCAGGCTGCTCCGTTCCTGAAGCAGCTCATGGTAAGCAAGGATCTTTACATAACAGTTGACGATTTGCAGCGCGATAGTGATGCAGCCATGTGGCTTTTCTCTCCGAGCCAGCGGCTGCTGATCTTCGTGCAAGTAAACACATAGGCCGAACAACACAAGTCGCAGGCGTTGCGCTCGGGCTGAGTGTGACGTGTACGCTGGCGGCCAACAGTGGGATCGTCTCTGGCTCCTTCTCTACGTCCCCGTCTATGTCACTCGAACCTGAATGCGGACGTTATTCGGCGAACGCAAAGGAAATTGGAAATGCAGAGATATCGTCTGGCCCTTGAAGCGGCGGCTCCGGCATGATGCAAATGCGGCAAGCCGACCCGGGCGGCGTAAAATACAAGGTGAGACCTGGCGGGTGCGGCGCCGGTCACGGCCGTCACCCGGGCGGCACGTCCACGGGTTCGAGCGGCTCGCCGGGGCCGGCAACCCAACAACGGTGCGGATGGGCTTGCGGGTTGGCGTAGGTCAGCGCCAGCGTGCCTCGGTTGTGGATCGTTCCCGGATCGGTATCGTCCCTCCGGCAGAGAAATTGGCGCACCTCATCCGGGGAACAGCGCCCATTGCGTTCGCGCGCGAACGCGAGCAACCGCCCGCGCCGGGCGCGCGTGGTCGGCGACTCGGGAAACTCCTTCACGCCATGTTGCGTAAGCCAATACAGGAAGCCGTCGTCGGCCACGTGATTGGTCAAGGCGCACCACCCATCCGTGACCGGCAGTTCGAATGGTCCGGCAGCGGTGTGTTGCAGGCACAGGATGCCGCCCCGGGCGTCCACGCACACCAGATTCATTGTGAAGGGGTGTTTCTGACAGAACCGACGGACATCGTCCACCGTCGTGCAGGTCTGGTAGATAGCGCGCGTCGCCAGGTCCTGGTTGACCGCATGCGGCAGACGGGCAAGGCCCGGCAGGATCTGCGAGGAAATTCCCACGGTCAACCCGGCACTGTTGATGCCGCGGTTGCCCCAAACCGTTCCGCTGATTGGGAACGTCAGCAAACGGTGCCCGCCAGGCGTCGCGAAGAGCACCGGCCCGCAATAGAGGTCCGGCGGATCGTCCAGTGCGCCGGCGGCGGCCACCGTACCGTCGTCCAGCGTGATCGCCAGACTGGAGCAGGCGCACGCCTCAGGCTTGGCCCCATAGAAGTTGAATTGCCAGGCGCGCAGATTCAGAAGCAGAATGTCCGCGTAGTCCACGCCCACGCCCTGCGCAATGCCCCGCATCTCCTCCAGCATCCAGGGCCAGTGATCGCCGATCAATCGCTCCTGGTCGCGTATCCATGACTCGAAGTCGGCCTGTCCGCGCGGCAGAGGCTCATAGCCCTCCCGCCAGACCAGGATACTCAGATTGCGCCGAATCCTGTCAGCCAAGGTCTCGCCGTACTGGCGCCCCATCTCGCGCGACGCACCCTCGAAAACATGTACCTTCATTTGCTTACTCGCTACCTCTTACACCCGTTCCAACGCAATCGTGGTCGTCAGGCGATCCGGGGCCTGCTGGGGCAGGTTCTTGAGCAGCAGCCGCCCGCCTTGGCGCTCCAACACCACCTTGCGCGGACACCCGAGAATCCGCGCGGACTTCACCTCGAAGTCAACCTTCGGCAGGGTCAGGACGCTTCCCGGCCACCAGTGGACGAACACATAAAGGGTCCGGCCGCGCTCCGACGCGCAGCCGGCCGTGCCGGTGTTGAAGTCCGATCGCTCGACCCCATGGATGGCTTCCCCATTGACCTTCAGCCAGCGCCCGATCTCGCGCAGGCGCCTGACACAGGCCGCCGGGATCGTGCCATCGGGTTTGGGCCCCACGTTCAGCATGAGGTTTCCCCCGCCAGTGGCACAGGCGGTGAGCATCTGCACCAGTTGCTTGGTCGGCTTCCACAACGGGTCCGAGGGGAAGTACCCCCAGTGGTTGTTCATGGTCCAGCACGATTCCCACAGCCGTCCCGGCGGGGCCGCCGTGATGTGCTGCTCGCAGGTGGTGAAGTCCTCGGGCAGATGCGAGCGGTCGTTGATCAGGATCCGCGGCTGATGGCGTCGGATCATCGCATCCAGACTGGCGGCGTCCCAGTGCTCGGCGGTCGTGGGATTGGGAGACGTGGTCCAGTCATCGTTGAGGCAGAAACCCCCATCGTACCAGAGCAGATCCACGCGCCCGTATTGCGTCATCAGCTCTTCCAGTTGCGCATGGACGCGAGCCACCTTCTCGCGCCAGCGCGCCATGTCGGCCTGCATGCCGCCGCGCATGGGAAATCGCCAGTCTTCCAGCGAATAGTAGAACCCGACCTTGATGCCGGCTTCACGGCACGCGGCCGCATACTCCCCGACCAGGTCGCGCCGGGCAGCCGTCTTGACCGAGTTGAAGTCGGTGGTCTTCGTGTCGAAGAGGCAATACCCATCATGGTGCCGCGTGGTCAACACCATATATCCCATGCCCGCTTCCTTGGCCAGCGCCGCCCAGGCACGGGGATCGTAACGTTTCGGATTGAAGCGATGCGCCAGTTTCACGTAGTCGTCCAAGGGCACGCGCTCCTGCAGCATGAGCCATTCTCCGCGGCCCGGCACGGCGTATACACCCCAATGGATGAACAGGCCGAATGCGGCGTCGCGGAACCAGGATTGGTTGGTGTTGGTTGTCTCTGTTGTTCTCATGATGGGCTCCGAGAAAAGGATTCAGGTTTCAGTGGTTGGGGTTCAGGGTACAGGATTCGGGAAATCCGCATAGGCATTCCCATATTATCAGGTAATCGTCACAGATCTACTTCTCAGCTCGCAAGAAACGTATCACCGCGAATTCTCCCGGCTTGGCTCCGCGGCGGTCTTCCAGCCGTCTGGAGCCGCCTTCGAAGTACTGTCCGGAAACATACAGTTTGATATTCAGTGTGTGCTTGCCGCTGCTATTGAGCAGCGCGCGCAGGTTGCAGGCGAAGTAACTCGCGTTCTTGACTTGCGAACTCGCCAGCATCAGCGCCCTGCCGCTGGACTGGTCAATCACCCGCGCGGACACTCCCGCTGGCGACCCGGTCTGAATCAGGCTCCAAGTCAGGTAGGGATACCGGTCCAGGTCAACTTCCGCATTGCGCACGAGGATATGCGGCCAGCCTTCGGCCAGGCCATCTACCCGACGCACAACCAACATGCCGTCCGGTTCCTGCGCCAGGGCAAAGTAACGGCTGTTACGCTCGGCGGTGCCGTCCATCAGATCGCCGAGATCCCACTTGCAGCGCGGCGGCAACAGGTCCACGTAATCGCCCCGCGCGACCCTCTGCTTGTGCCCGTCACACGCGTACGGCACATCCGGCAATCCGGTCCGGCGATCATGCCAGTCCGCTCTGGCGCGCCGAACCGCGGCGCGCGTGGCACTCTCCGAAAGCGCGGGCGCCCGTGGCGGACGATGGAGCAGCGGTTTCCTGAGCATGGCCGGAATCCGATCGGCCAGTTCGCCGGTGTTGCCTTCGAACCGGTACGTAGCCATGCCGGGGTTGACCTTGAAGTAGGTCTTCGGGGAGATTTTGGGCGATACCATCACGGGAGGAATGCCCGCCAGGTTGCAGTTGCGCACCTCGATCAGATTGGGGATCTCCTCGCAGGAGATGGCGCACGGTCGCTTGGCGTTGCCGAGTCCGCAGACCATCCAGCAACTGTCCATGACGACCATATTTCCCAGCAGAAGCGGGCTGTACTTACTGAAGTTGACGATGGGTGTGAAGCCGGCCTCCTCGCCGCCGAAGCGGACATTGCGGCACACGACGTTGCCGTGGTTGTCGATCCAACGCTGATCGTATCCGTTCACGATCGGCACCAGGCAAAGGTTCTCCAGGCTCAGGAACGCCATGTTGCGGTTGACGATCTGGGCGCCGTCGCCGCTGCAGCCGCCGGCGATCCAGCCTTCCCGGATGTGGACGATGTCGGTGCAGGAAACGACCGCTTGTTCACACCCCACTATCTGGCAGCGCAGAACCAGCAGTTCCGTCGAGTTGCTGTTTTCCCGCATCCGGATGGCCGTTTCCTTGCTGCCGTAGAACTTGCAGTCCTCGATGCGGACCAGGCCGTTATCCTCGTTACGGTTGCCGAGGTTCAGGTGCATGCGACCGCCGTGGAAAGCCAGGCCGGTGAAGTTCTGACGAATGGATTCCTCGGAGTAAACGAGGTCCTGTTCGGGGTCCCTCTGTTCGATCCAGGGATAGCCTTCGCCGCGCAAGGCCAGGGCCTTGCGCGGCAGGAGCGGCGCGGTGACGATGTAGTGGCCGTGCGGAAAGAAGACTTCCGGACCTGTGGAATGGTAGTGATAGCCGCACTGGGCGGGGATGCCTTTAACATAAGGAATGGCGTCCGTGTCCTGTCGGGTGATGGTGGCGTCGGATGCGGCATCCAGCGCTTTCTGAATCGCGCGCGTATCGTCCGTCTTCCCATTGCCCTTTGCGCCGAAACGCTTCACGTTCAGGTATTCTGTCGTCATCATGTCTCCGTTGGGCGGCTAGTCCGTGACACGCTCGTACGCACCCAGTTCCTTCGCCAGCCGCACGAACTCACGGAATGTCTCCAAGCTCACCGACTGCGGTACCGAATGGTCGGAACCGATCAGGTAACCGCCGCCTTGTTTCATCACCGGAATGACGCGGCGCATTTCCGCCCAGAACTGTTCGGGGTGATCGTAGAGGAGTACGTTGAGGCCGCCGTGGAAGGCCAACCGGTCGCCATATTGGCGTTTCAGGGCAATCGGATCCATGCCGGCCTTGACCTCAATCGGATTCAGCATGTCTATCCCGATCTCGATCAAGTCCGGAACGAGCGTATGGATATCGCCGCAGGAATGCAGCCTCGCCTTCATTCCCTTGGAGTGTGCCCACTCGACGGCCCGCTTGTGGACGGGCTTGAGCAATTCGCGATACATGCCGGGAGAGAAGAACGGCTTCCCCTTGTACCCCATGTCATCGCACCAGTTGATGTCGTCGAACACGTAGCCCTCGACCAGCACACTCTCGGCCAGGGCGATACACACGTCCAGTTGGTGATTGAACATGTCCACCAGCCACTCGGGATCTCCAACCATGGCCATCAGCACCCGTTCCGTTCCCACAAGGGCGGAGTGCGTCAGGTCGAAGCCGAAGCAGAATCCCAGACTCACCCACGCGCCGGACTCGCGCCAGCGCCGGTAATCGGCCTTCAGCTTGGCCCAGGCGATCCGATTCCGCGAGGGGATCATGCGCTCCTTGGCCGCGCGCCATGCTTCCGGGCTCACGACCTTGAAATCCAGATACTCCGGCACGCCGCCCGCATGTGTCCAGTTCTTCTGGGTGGTTCCCCACGGCGTCGTGGAAATCGTGTACTCCTCCGTCTTCTCCAGAACGCGCGTCTCGTAGCGGGGTGAGCTGTCAAGCCCGAGACCCTCGAAACGGTCCAGTCCGAAGTAATCCGCATAATGGACGTCCTCCGGCAGGCCTTCCCGGTGCCAGCGCTCCAACGTGGCGGCCCACGGCCCGTCGAACACGGGCACGCGATCCGCCTCGCGATGTTCGAGCATGCGCTGCATCCGTTCGTGAGTGGTCATGGGCTTCTTCACGGGGCGGCTCCTTCTTGTGCGGGTTTCAGCGCTCTCGTCAGGGCATCCTCGCGAGACCTCGCAGCGCCGCAGAACCTCACGATCATCATTCGCGCGTCGGTCTTCGGAATCTGGAACACGGCTTCGCAGCCGGTGACAGCCGGCGACGGTAAGGCCTGCGTGGTCCCTCCCGGCAGACAAAGCTCCGCACGGGAAATGCCGGCGAGCCCGTGCGGCACCAGTCTGAGAGAGAGCGGAAACGCCGTCTTTTCGGCTTCGGGGCGCGCGTCGAAAATGGTGATGAGGCCGCCGGTTCGATCGCGGCGCACGAAGATCCGGGCCTGGGTCTTGGCCGGCGGCGTGCCTAGGCCGATCTGGTCCCGGAAATCCGCATCCTCAAGGTCCTGATGTACGCACCGACGCAGGGCGATGATGTCGCGCTCCTCCCGCTCGCCGGGCCCCCAGCTCGCCGGATCGCCATAGAGCGGGGCTGCGAAGGTGTCGAAGCGCATGCCGTAAAGCAGCATGTAACGCATATGGTCCGCGAACGAGACGCGGTCGAGTCCCAGCAGCTTGGTGTAGCGCGCGCAGGCGCCGCCCCACGTATATGAACACGTGCCGCTGAACAGCGGGAACTGCGGATGCGTGTAGCGGAAAATGGCCGGCTCGCTGTCCTCGGCCTGCACGTAGATGCACCATAGAGCGTGCGTATTGAAGGTGAAGAACCGGTCGCAGAAGCCTTCCCCCAGCATGCCGAAATCCTTGCTCACGTTCCGCGCGACGCGCTCGCCGAAGTCCAACGTGATCTGTCCGAGCGCGGCGGGGAACGGGTGTGCGTGATGGGGGCTGAAGCACATGCCGTCGGACAAGCCCGGATGGCAGTCGGCATACCAAGTGTCGGCTTTATACTGTTGCGCGTGCTTCGTGACGACATTGTAGTAGTACCACGGTCCCCAGCCCTTGGCGGAGCCTAGGCAGCCCGACCAGGTGTCATAGCCGCTGGGCCAGCCCATGCGGTAGCTCCCGTCCGGCTGCATGACCGCCGACTCCAGCCACCCGTCGCTGATCGGGTCGGACGCCGGCATGCGCTCGATTGTGTCGGCCGATAGCTTCTGGCGGTACTGGGGCTGATGCATGATGGTCCCCATGCGCGCTTCCATGTCGCCGATGTTGAGGTAGAACCCAACCCGCCCGCCGCGGCGATGCACATCCCGTATGGCTGCCATGAAGTCCCGTTCGCCGCCACCGTAGACATTGGCCAGATACCAGCCGTAAATGTCGGGGATATTGAAGTGGCCGGGAGCCTGCCAGCTCTGGATGTAGTTGATGCCCTTGTTCCGAGCGGTTGTCAGGGTGCGGGCCAGATCCTGGCAGGTGTTCCGATCGTTCATGCCTTCGAACATCCAGCCGTCCTCGGCCAGAATCCATGCAGGTGTCGGTCGCGGCTTGACCGTGGCATAGTACCATTCGCGATAACGATCCGCGCTCCAATGCCAGTCGCCCTCATGCAATCCCACGGAACAAGCCCGCGGCGTCCACGCATGCCCGGGCCACAGCACCGACCAGCGCGTGACGGAGAAGCTGACCCTTCCGCCGGTTTCGCCTTTGGCCTTGAGAATCGTCTGCACGACCGGCCGCACGTCGTGGCTCGCCAGATACAACCCGGCCTGCGGGCCGGACAGATCCATCCACGACATGGAGGTCCAGCCGGGAACGCCCATATCCTGAGCCTCAACCAGATTCCTGGCGGGTTCGCGCACCAGCCGCCCGGCGCTCAGCGGCAAGACCGCCGCCTGATCGGCATCCGCATCCGCGGCCTTCAGGCCGGCAAGCATGGGATAGCTCACCCGGTGTACGATCACGCCATCGCGCGGTCGGCGCGGCAAGGCATTCGTCACCGCAATGTCCCACTTGGCGATCGGATCGTCAGCGTCCAAACGAACCGTCGCCGTCACGGTGACGCCCTGCTCGAACTGATGCACGACGGTCAGCACCTGAGCATCGGCGGATTCTTGATTCTTGATTTTCGATTTTTGCTTGCCGGCATCCGCATCCCCATGAGCTCCGAACTCCGGCTCCACTCCGGCCGATCGGAAGGTCGTGAGATCCGGCGTCAGGGCAACGACGTCATCCTCCCGGAAGTGCAGCGGATGGCGCTGGAAGTTGACCGTGTCGAGGCGGAACAGCGGGCCAGGCGGGCCGGCCAGCAGCTCGTGGCCGGTGGCGAGATGGCGCAGCGAAAGGAGTTGGCCGGTGTTGGCGTCGAACACCAGGCGGACGAAGGGATTGCTCAGGACCAGCGGTTCCTGCGCCCGGCCCAGCACGGGCAGGCGCAGGAGCGGACAGCGCAGGGCAGGGGAGGCATAGAGGATCGTGTCGCCCGTCGCCAGCAGACTTCGCCAGGCCACCCAGGCGCCGGGGGCGGTCACGGCGGCGGTCTGTACAACGTCCAAGGCAGCGCCCGGCGGCAACTCGCGTGTCCGCTCGAACCGGAACGGTTCCGCGCCGGCGGTGCCGGTCATCAGCCAGCGGAGACTTTGCGGGCGGCCGGTGGCGTTGGTGGCCTGTCCCTGCACAACCACACCGCTTCGGTCGCGGCATACCCGGCCCAGCCCGGAGGCGCCGATCGCGTTTGCGCCTAGCACGAGGCGTCCGAACTGGCCGGGATTGGCGAAGGCGCCGCCACCGAGGTCGGCCCAACTCTGGAGTTGATTGCCGAGTCTGTCGTCGCGGGCGAGGTTGAAGCCGACGGTCATGCCCGTGGCGGGCTCGATCCCGAGCGTCGCAAACGGGATCGCGAATGTCAGTGTCCAGCTTCCCTCCTGCACGGAGGGAATGGCTTCCCAGGCGCCGTTCCAGCTTGCGTCAGCGCCGAACGCCTCGAAGCGCGCGCCGATGGCGTTGGCGACGAACTGGTAGAAGCGACCCGTTCCCGCCACGGGTTCGATGAACAGCTCGATGGCATCGTCGGTAAACACCGGTCCGTCGTGGTCGCGCACGGCCACGCGGGGCTTGGCGCCACGGCTTGCGCACTGGACCCGGACATAGAGCGTCTGCGGCGTGTAGGCCACGCGGAACGCGGTCTCGTTGGCAGGCCAGGCACGGTCTCCGTGGGTCGGCACCTCACCCGCCTCGATGCAGCCGGACCACGCCGGGTCCATGTCCGAACCATCGGCCTTGGGGGCCTCGGGCAGGGGACTGGCCGTCAACCGCGGCGGTCCCGATGGAATCACAGTCGCGTCCGTGGGCGCGGCGCCGGGGGCGCTACGGTCCCTGGCAGCGTCCGCCAGGGCGAGGTACGCCTGCGTCACCTCGTCGTCGGAAAGCGGCCCGTCATAGACCTTGAAGTCGTCCAGCGCGCAGCCGCCGCCGTTGATCAGGAGATGGTTGAGATTGGCCGACATTGCCGTGGGGGCGCGCTTTCTCCGGCCAGTGCAGCGTCCGTCCTGATAGAGCCTGACGTCGCCGTCCCGGTTCCACGTCATCGCGAAGAACCGCCAGACATCCCGGCGCCAGTCCTTGATGTCTAAGATCATGTTGTCCAGCGACTCGGCCTGGGCCGCGAAGTTGTAGGCTCCTGCGCTGTCGAACGCCTTGCTCATGCTCTCCGGATAGCGCCAGAAGCTGATCCAGTCGTTGCGGCCTTCGCCCGACAGCCGCGAGCTGACGGTCCAGAACGCGCGCCAGACCGTTTCCGGCTGTTGCGGGTCCCAGTCCACGGGCTTGGCCCAGAAGCAGATCGCGCCCTGGCTGGCGGTCAGATTGCCGGCCGTTGGGCAGGCGAGCGAGTTGTCGCCCAGCAGGACGGCCTGCCCCTTGACACCGTCCGCATAGCGCGCGGGGTTCCCGGGCTTGACGGGTGCGATCCCGGTCTTCTCCGCCGCTACTTGGGGGACCACGTTTCCGTCAAAGGGCAGATACAGCGTGACCTGAGGTCTGTCGGCGGCGCCGGCCACGGCGGTCAGCAGGGCGGAACAGGCGCACGCTATCCACACGCTTCTCGAGGTTTTTTTCATGGCTGCTTGCCCGGGCCATCAGTTGGCCGCGTCGGCGTTCCCGACGGTTCGGATCCCCATCCCCGGCTGTGGTCGGTTGTCGCTCACGATCCCGCGGTAGCGGCTGGTGGTGCGAGCATCCCATTCGGTCAACATGAAGCTGCCGCCGCGGACGACCCGCATGGAGCCGGAGGCGCCGGGGCCGGGACCTGCCACCGGGTTGTTCTTCGGCGAAGACGCGTAGAAATTGATGTCGTAACAATCCTGGATCCATTCCCGGATGTTACCGGCCAGGCCGATCACCCCGAACGGGCTGACATCCTTAGGGAACGCGTCCACGGCCGCCGGCGCGCGGGTCCCCACATTAGTCCATCGGGCGTGCCACTCGTTGCCCCAAGGATAACGCCGGCCGTCCGTGCCGCGTGCGGCGAACTCCCATTCCGCTTCCGTCGGCAGCCGTCGTCCCATTCTGTCCGCGTACTCCGTGGCCGCCTGCCACGACACCGGCATGACCGGGTGCCTGTTGCGCCCCGGCTTCACCGTGACGCGGCGTTGCCTGGCGTTGTACTCCAGACCGCCGAGTGGATGCTCGAGCAACACCCGCGCGTGGACCGACTCGAAAGCCTGACGATCGGTCCAGTTGGTGCCGTTCTCCGCGAGCAGCGCGTTCAGGAACCTGGCGTACTGCTCGTTGGTGACCTCGTATTTGTCCATCCAGAACGGCGACAGCCTCACCTTGTGCGGCGGTCGCTGCTCGTCCGCCATCGGCGCCTCGGGGTCGTCCACCCCCATCGTGAACTCGCCGCCGGGCACGTACACTTGCACGGCCCCGTCCGCCGGGCTCGTCCGCTCCGGGACGCCCGCGAAGGCGGGAAACGCCAGCAGGAGCGCGGCGGGGCCCCAGCCGATCCACGCCGCGAGCATCGTCTTCATGTTCATGCGCCACTCCTTACCCGGCAGGTTTCTGGCGGGATACCAAGGCGGGCTATCGCCCGCAACCCAATCGAACCGCAGATTGACGAATACTGAACCGCAGAGTGTCGAAGTTATTCCCTTCATGATTCGCAACTCATCATTCGTCAATCTGCGGTTCATTTCGGTTCCATTACTTGAGCAACTTGTTTTTCTGATCGCTCTTCCTTGGCCATGAGGCACTAACGAATCACGATGGTTCCGCCGGCACTCGTTCCATCCTGTCCAACGTCGTCTCCAAGTCCTGTATTCCCAGGAAGAGCTTCGCCACCTCCGTCTCCATGCGGGGCAGGTGAATCCGGTAGAAGTCCTCGCTCACATGGGTGTACTGGCTGCGCGGATCGAACTCGTAGAGCACCGATCCGTTGGGGAAGGGCGATGCCGCCTTTTGTTCCGCCAGAACTTTCCGCTGTACCGACAGCCATTCGGGGTGCTCATCCAATAACAGCCGCTGTCCTCGTTCGGATGCCAGGAACCCCAGCAGAATCGCGGCTTCTTCGGCGTTCTCGGTCCCGGCCGGCGTGCAGCCCACCCACAGGCCTTCGGTGACGAACCCGCCCGCCTCCAGGGGGAGGGCGAGCAGTCGCACGGCGTCGCCCATGCGCTGGGCCAGTCGGCGGTACTGGAACAGGTAGGCGCAGTGGATCCCGAGCGAGTCCTGCAGGAACAGATCCTCCGCGCGATCGCCGCCGATGTGCGAACGGCGATAGTCCAGGTGCGGCCGCAGGTCCTCCAGGAAACGAGCCATTGCGGTACGGTCGAATACGCAGCGCTTGCCCTGCTCGCGGAAAGCGATGCCGCGAAACGTGGCGTAGTGATGGAAGCCGACGTAGTGCATGCCCGTCACGCGGCCGCCGCTTCTTTCCTCCAGGGCATTTCCCAGGCGGAACAAATCCTGTATTGCCGCCCCTGGTCGGCCAGGTGTCGTTCGGGCCAGGATCGGGTCGTTCGCCAGTCCGTACCGGGCTAGGACGCGGCGATTCGCCATTAAGACCGTCGTGGTTCGCATCACTGGAATGCCGCTGAACGCGGGTGTGGGGGACGTGTCGCCCGGCGCACCGGCCGGGCCGCGGACAATCCGCCCGAGCGCCTCGATCCCGTCGCACAACCCGTCGAGACGCAACCCGCCCTGACCGAGGAGCGCCGCGTCCAGCGGCACAACGGGTTGATCGTGCCGGTACATCCCGTCCAGCGTCATGAAATGAAGATCTCCGGAAGCGTTAGCCGCGGCCATGCTGAAGTCCGGCTCGATCGCCACGAACGGGAATTCCCGATGGAAGGCATCCAGCGCCCGCTGCCACATGCGGCGTTGGCGTTCATCGTTGCCCAGAGGAATCGTTACCCGTAACGTCTTGCGCGAGGGCACGTGATGGAAGGCAAACGCCCCGGCGTCGAATGGAGCCTCTTCGACGGTTGTTGGCGTCGTCTCCGGCACATCTGAAACTGCTGCCGGGGCCGTTGCTCCGCCAGCCTTCTCGCTGACATAAATGCCGCTCCCCTGACGCGTGTAAACGAGCCCCTTCTTACCCAGGCGCGTGATGGCTTGCTGTACCCTGAACTCGGTTGTGCTCAGCAGACGGGCCAATTCACGCCGGGACCGTATCTTCTGATGAGGCGTGCAGCCGCCATCCTCGACACTCCGCAGAACCGCCCGCTCGATGGCTTCGACAGGGTCGTCGGCCAGCAGCCGCCCCTCGCTGCGCCTCGTCCTGCGTCTGGTGCCCCCATTCATGAAGCACAGACTACAACCAGTCGCAACCGGTGTCAACCGGTTTATTCAACCTGGAAAGAGCAATTCGACCGCGCAGCGACCATAATGCTCGTGACGGGCTCAGTTCGATGCCGGCACCGTGAAGTCGGGTCGCCCAAGCCACAGCGGATAACGCGGATGCGGCACCAGCACGCGGGGGCGGGCCGACTCGGGCGGTTGCGGTTCCTGCGCTTCGGCGCCTGCGCGGACGCCGACGGCGGTCAGCGTGATGGCACCCTCAGCCGGCAGGTCGCACGCCAGGACCTCGCCTGTCCACGGCGACCTCACGTGCGCGCGCCGCAGGGCGGCGGCGCCCGCGCCGCGTCGTAGCGTGATGAACGCCACCTGACCGCCGGTGTGGCGGGCCGAGACGATCGTGCCGCCTTCCGCCACCCAGTTGGCGAACTGGGCCTCGCGTTCCTTCGGCCAGGCGGGGAAGACGCGGATGACGCCGTTATGGCTCTGCAGCATGGTCTCGGTCATCATCGTGAGGTAGTCGCCGTTAACCTCGATCAGCGGCTCGATCAGTTGTTTGGCGCGCGCGTTGGGCGTGCTGCAACCGAAGTGACCGCACCACGGCTCGAACAGCGGCATCTTCTCGCCAACATCGTCGAGACAGCGGTCCGGGATGTTCGCCAGGTTGGCCTCGCTGTCGGCGGGGTCAACCAGATAGGTCGCGTCATGGCTCATCAGGCCGTTCGGTTTGGCGTGGGCCTTGAGGAGCCTGGGCAGATGCAGGCGCCAGAAATCCTCCGCGCGCCCCAGGCGCAACGCGGTCATGGCGCGGAAAAAGCAGGCCCAGGCGCTCTCGTAGAAGAACCCGTGCTCCGCCGCGTAGACGGTTTCGGCGGTCTTGTCCAATACCGAGTCGAGCGTGCGCTGGTAAAGGGCCAGCGTGTCCGGGGCTGCGAACTCGTCGACTTCGCCGCAGGGATAGACCGGATGCAGGCAACCGGCCTGTCCCACATGGTGATCGGCCGGGATGCCGTCACCGTCCACCACGACGCGCCGCCCTTGCTGGTCAGTGCCCTGTGCGTAGTCGGGGAAGTGCGCCAGGATCTCCTTCCATTGGGCGGCCTCGGCGTCGTCCACACCCATCAGTTCCGCCGCCTCTACCGCCGTTTGCAGGCACACCTTGAGCATGGACATGATCTGGACCGCGTCGCCGCAATCCATGATCTCGAGTTCCACGGCGTAACTCGGCCACAGGTGATAGCGTCCGTCCTGACCTTTCCTCAGCATGTCCAGGTAGAACGCCAGGATCTCCTTCAGGAAGGGGTAGAGCCGCTCGCGCAGTTGCTTCACGTCGCGCCGGTAGCGCCAGCACAGGCAGTGCATCAGGGCCTGGTACGAGCCCATGTAGAGGAAGTGCACAGCGCCCAGGCCGGAGCTCATGTTGCCCAGGATGGTGTAAGAGGCCACGTGGGCGCCGCGCGCTCCGAAGACCGCGCGCGCCAGCCGGCGGGATTCCGGCAGCAGCAGGTCGCTGGTGTCCAGGTAGGCCTCGAACAACTCGCTGTGATTCAGTGCGTGCACCGGGAAAAAGGGGCACTGGATGTTCAGGTCGTTGGCCAAGCCGCCGCCCCAGGGACTTGTCTGGACGTTTCCGAGCCACGGTCCGTAGACCAGACCCAGGATACCCGGCATCGGGCCGCGACGGTAGGTGCTGCCCAGGGCGTAGAGCGAGAGATAGAAGAGCTGCTCCTGCGCCTTGTCGCCGAGTTCCACCCACGACCTCCGCCAGTACTCAGCCCACCAGTCCGCGTGAGTCTCGTGCAAGGGCTCAAGGCCCGTGGCCGTGGCGCGATCCAGCCGGCGGTGGACTTCGTCGCGCGGGTCCGGGTTGTCCCGCGCCGTGGCCACCGTCAGCAGCAGATCGAAATCACCGGAGACCCGGATGATGCCCAGTTTGCCTTGCATGCGCAGATCCGCCGTGCCCAGCTCCGGCGCACGGTACTTCTCGCGAATCCGCGGCAGGAACGTGTCGCGATAGGTCTTGGAGGGACGCGGAATCACGGCGATGGCCGTAACGTAGGGGTAGGCCTCCGGCATTGACGGCATGGTCAGCAGCAAGCGTCCCCGTTCCACGGTCAGCTCCGGCTCCGCGAGCTGGATGTCCTCGGGACGCGAGAAGTAGATCGTGGTGATGGGATTGACCATGGGCGAGACGTCGCGCACGCGGATCACAAGCATGTCCTCCTCGGCCCGCACGAACGATGTCACTCTGGGGTGGTAGAGATGCTTGTCCACCTCCACATGCAGTGTGGCGTCGTACAGACCAAGCCGCGAGCGGATGGCAGGCAACGCACCATGCCAGCCGGAGGCGCGGCCGGCGCCCAGGTCAATGGTCAGCCGCCCGCAGCTCTTGGGCCCCACGCCGGAGGGAGGCGGGGTTCCATACTCTTCGTGGTTGAGCGTCTGACTGTCGGCTCCCTCCCTGATCATGCGCACCGCCTCGTCCGGCGTCATGATCCGCTTCACTTCGGTCACGCGGTTATCCAGCACGTCCGCCTTGTTGATCAGCCAGCACAGCGCATCGGGCGCATAGTACACGGCGCCCAGACTCCCGTTGCCCAGCAGGAAGCCATCGGGCCAGTCCGTTGGCGGGGTTTCATAGATCAGGTCGTATTGCGAGACGAACTTGTTCCAGTCCATAGTAGTATGATTGTATCACTGGGCTGATATGTCAACACGGAAAGAAGGCAGAACAGCGTCCACACGATTCCTGGATGGCCACAAACGACCATTTAGGAGCGCGTGACCTTCTGCATTTGGCGCCTGCGGCATGAATACGCTTGACGCGCGACCATATTGCTATAATCATACGCCTATGACCAGGGAGAGTCCTCGCGTTGCTGCCGTACACCGCCAGCTTTCAGAGCAGATAGCTCAGATGGCGGTGGGTGTGCCGCTGCCTCCGGTCTCGGAGTTGATGCGGAACCTGACGGTCAGCCAGCGCACCATCGAGAAGGCCTACGAGCAGCTTCAAGTCGAAGGTTTGATTCTGCGGCGGCCGGGCAAGGGCGTGTTTGTCGCCGATCGGGCTGCTACCGGCGAGATGGCCATCGTGGTGCGCCCCAAGTTGCTCGACGCCATGGCGTTTCCCTATTATCAGTTCACGATTACGGCGCTCACCGCCGCGATTGCGGAGGCCAACCCGCACTGGCGGACCAGTCTGCGCGTGGGTCGGGACGCACCGGGCGGCGACGAGTTCTCCGCCATGCTCGATCTCGTGGGCCACGCAGTTCCAGGAGCCTTGCGGGGCGTGTTCACGTTCCATCCGTTGCAGGACATCCAGACAAACCTGACCAAGGCCCGTATTCCCGTTGTGTTGATGGGCGGAGGCCAGGCCACGGCCGCGCCCAACGAAGTCTGGCTTGACCGGATTCATGGGATCGAGGCGAGCTTCCGCCATCTGAAAACCGCCGGTTGCCGCTCAGTCGCGGTTCTGGGCGTGGGGCCGGCTCGGTGGGTTCCCGGGACCGAGACCAACCGGCGCTGGGTCGCCGATCTGGCCGGTCGAATCGGGCTTGAGACCCGTTCAGAGTGGATGCCGGTATTGTGTGGCGATGCTACCGAGGATGTCGGGTGGGAGCTATTCAAGCAGTGCTGGGAAGCCGGCAGCCGGCCCGACGGGGTGTACGTTGATGACGATGTGCTTTGCCGGGGAGTGCTGCGTGCGATCGCCGAACGGAGACTGTCGCTGCCCGCGGATCTGCGCCTTGTCACGGCCGCCAACCGGGGCATCCCCTTGCCTTATCAATTTCCCGTGACACGCTACGAGTTCGATCCGGCTGAACAGGCCCGCGTGGCCGTCAGACTGATGACTATGCTGGTGCGCGGTCAGACGCCGCCGGAAACGTGTCCGTGCATACAAGGACAACTGGTTCAGGGAGCGACGACGTGAGAAGTATCGAACAGACGGCTGCAGGCTGGAAGATCCGTGGGGCCGAGATCGTGCTGGATATTGACCGGCGGACGGGGTGTCTGGCGTCGCTGACGATTGCGCGCGGCCAGGAGCATGTCTGGAGCCGCTTCCCGGGCGATGTCGTGGTTCGCGATGACGTGCTGGAGCGGTCGTTCGGACGTGCCCACCTGCAACGTGTAACTGCGGGTTTGGCAGGCGGCGTGTTGACAGTCGAGAAGAGCTTCCGTGGCGCGCCGTGGCGGCTGATTGAGACGTATCGCGTGGATGACGGCTACATCGCCTGGAAGGCGCGGATCGAACTGGCGCGCGGCCCGTTCCGCTCCTGCGCGATCAGCTACCGTATTCCCTGGCCGCAGCCGCTGTACCCGGTGGCGATGTGGGCAGCGCGCGACAACATGCCATCGGCGCCGCACCGTTTCGGCGCCATCGCCCTTGAATACGGCGAGATCACCAGCGGCATCCTGATGCCGGCAGCCGTCTTCTACCACGAGCAGCAGGATATGGGTCTGGCCCTGCACATGCCCTTTGAATTCAAGACCCCGCGTCTGCGTTTTCTCAGCGGGTACCGCGAGCCGGACCTGATGGTCGAGTTCGACCGGCTGGCCCTTTCCGTGGGCAGGCCGGCGCACGCCTGCCTGCTGATGCGTGGTGCCGAGGGCGCGTGGCGGCCCACGCTGGGGCGTCTCTACGAACGATACCGGGAGTATTTCGAGCCTCGTTCCACGCGCATCCACGAACTCTGGGGCGGCCACGTCTCGGGCGAGTGCGATGTCTCCCTGGCGCAGGCGCGCAGCATGGCGCGGCTGGGGTTGCGTTGGCACGAAATCCACCGCCACTTCCCCGCCTATGGCGATTACCACCCCGAAGACAGCGTTACCCAGTGGAAGACAGGGCATCATCCGCACCAGTTCACCAAGTGGATCACACCCGAGATGGTGCGGCGGACCATCCGCAACCTGCACGCCGTCGGCGCGGCGGCGCTGCCCTATATCCAGGTCGGCGGCGACGGCGCCGTCACCGGCCCGGGCAAGGCCTTCCCGGAGTCGTGCGTTCGCGATCTGTACGGCGACCTGATCTACGACGACTTCTACAAGACCTACCAGATGAACTCCGATCCGTCGTTGCCGTACGGCCAGGATATCCGGCGGCAGATCGCCGGTATGGTCGGCCGTTATCCGGAAATGGACGGCGTGTTCCTGGACCAGGCCTGTTACAACTACCTGGACACCGCCCACGACGACGGAGTGACGGCCTTTAACAACCGGCCGGCCTACATGACGGGATACACTTACGCCCCGCACCTCGAACACCTGTCGGCGCTGCTGCACCCCAAGAAGGTCATCATTGGCAACGGTCCCTTCAGCATCGGCATCATGAAGTACATAGACGGTTTTATGGCCGAGGGATCGGGCTGGCTATGCGACCTGATGCAGTACTACAGCCTGGCCAAGCCGATGTTCTTCCTGCTTTATCACACCACCGACCGGGATATTGAACTCATGTTCCAGCGTTGCCTGCTGTATGGCGCGGGATTCTCCAGCTACCCGGCCGCGATGCCGTCCAAGGGTCTCTACGACCGGTACCTGCCGCTGGTGCAGCGCCTCTACCGGCGGCGTTGGGTGTTCGATCCCAAACCGGTCGCTGTGCCGACCGGGTTCAAGGGCAGCGTGTACCGTGGCGCCAACGGCTCCCTGATGGTGAGTGTGATAGGCGAGATGTCGCGGAGCACGGGCCGGCGCGTGCCCGACAATACGATCATGGTTCACACGGCGGATGCTGCGCGCGTGCGCCGGGTGACGGTGCAGCAACCCGGCGGCAAGGTCGTGCGCGTGCCTTTCAGCCGCGAGAACGGCGCCATTCAGTTCACGCTGCCCGGTCGCGCCGTCGCCGCCCTGGCCGAACTACAACTGCGAGGCGAGTAGGGCGGAAGTCAGTCTCCAGGAGTCATGCATGAATCGACAGCTTGGGCAGCAAGGGGCACGCCCCTACTTCATTTACAGCGGACGGCAACTGACGAACTGCTACATGCCGCTGGGCGGAATTGGGGCCGGCAACGTCAGCCTCACCGGACACGGCAAGCTGGTGCGCTGGGAACTGTTCAACGTCATCAACAACGAATACGAGGTGCCGCATCTATTCGCGGTGGCTTGCCGCGACCAAGAAGGCCGGACCACGGCGCGCGTGTTGAACAGCCGGCCGTCCGGGCACCTGCTGCAGCAAGACGTCGGTCATGGCGGCATGGGTCTCTTTCCGCACGTGCGCGAGACGGCGTTCCGGGGAACTTATCCGCTGGCCGGGATCGAGTATCGCGATCCGTCCCTGCCGGTGGAGGTGGCACTGGAGGCGTTCTCGCCGTTCATTCCGCACAACAGCGAAGACTCCGGGCTGCCGGCGGTGCTGTTCAACTTCACGCTGCATAACCCGACGCGGCGTCCGTTAACAGGGACGCTCCTGTCGCTGTGCTGCAATCCGGTGGGCAACGGCGGTCTGGCCCATCCGCGCGCGTCCATGGCGGTGAACCGCACGGTCCGCACCCGTGACTATGCCGGGCTGCGCTTCGCGGCTGAGGGCATTCCCGCCGGTGACCTGGCCAATGGCGCCATGATGTGGCTGAGCCTGGGCAGTCCGGTCACGACTGTGCCGTACCTCGAGTGGATGGACTTGGATGACTTCTGGAGGCATTTCGAGCAGACCGCCGGTCTGGAGGCATATCCCCGGCGGATGTATGCGCGCGAGCGGCGCAAGCCCGGCTACGGTTGGTTCGGCGCGCTCGGCACGCCTTTCCGCCTGAGGGCCGGCGAGCGACGCACGTTGACGCTCGCGTTGTGCTGGCATTTCCCTAACCTGAGGGGAGCGCTGCGCTGCTCCCGCGAGCAGGAGGAGGGGACCCTCCTGGGCCGCGCCTACGGGCGCCGCTTTCGCGGGGTGGACGAGGTGGCCGGCTACGTGTCGCGCCATCGGTCGCGTCTGGAGCGCGCGACGCGCCTGTTCCGCGATACGCTGTTTGCCTCCACGCTGCCCGACGGCGCGTTGGACGCCGTCAGCGCCAACATGGCGATTCTCGCCAGTACCACCGTGATGAGGGGAGCGGACGGGCGGATCTACGCCTTCGAGGGGTCGAGCCGCGACTCCGGCTCCTGCCCCATGAACTGCACGCATGTGTGGAACTACGAGCAGACCCTGGCGCATCTGTTCCCGGACTTGGAGCGCACCATGCGCGAAGCGGACTTCACCGTGCAGCAGTACCCTGACGGACGTATTGAAGACCGCTATTACCAGCCGCCGGTCTGCGACCGGCGCCGGCCGGTTTCACACGAGAGCCTCGACGGCCACCTGGGCTGCATCCTGAAACTCTACCGCGAACACCTGCGAGATTCGGACGCGCGGTTCCTGCGCCGGCACTATCCGGCCATGCTGCGGGCGATGGATCATGCCGTGAGGAAGTACGATCCGAAGGAAACGGGCGTGCCGCACGGCCGGCAGTACACGACCTTCGACTGCGCCTTCTGGGGCCCCAACACCTTCATCGGCTCCTATTACCTGGCTGCGTTGCGGGCCGTAGAGGAAAGCGCCAGGCGCATGGGCGACGAGGCGCGGGCCGCCTGGGCGCACAAACTCTACCTGAAGGGTCGGAAGCTGCAGGAAGCCAAGCTGTTCAACGGCGAGTACTTCGTTCAGGGCCGGCAGCCCGGTCGCCCGGACGACCTGAGCATTCGCGATTACACCGGGGGCTGCCTCACCGACCAGTTGCTGGGGCAGTGGTGGGCCGACCTCCTGAACCTGGGCGATCTCTATGCCCCGGGGAAGGTGACCGCCGCCCTGCGAGCCATCCTGCGCCACAACCGTCGCCGCCCGTTGCGCGGGCATGCCTCCTATGATCGAACTTTTGCGGATGCCGACGAGAACGGGATCATTGTCTGCACCTGGCCACGCGGCGGCGCTCGGCATTGGCCACTCGCCTATCGCGGCGAATGCTGGCCCGGCTCCGAGTACACCGTCGCCGCGCTGCTGGTCGGGCGCGGGCGCCGGGAAGGATTCGGCATCGCCGAAGATGTTCGCCGGCGACACCGCGGCGAGCGGCGCTCGCCGTGGAACGAGCGCGAATGCGGCGAGTTCTACGCGCGCAGCCTCTCCTCATGGAGCCTGCTGACGGCCGCCAGCGGCTTCCATCTCGATGCGCCACGGGGGCTGCTGCGACTGGCGCCGCGCTTGGCGGAGCCGGACTTCGGTTGCCTAGTCACGGGCGCGGAAGGGTGGGGGTTCTTCCGACAGCGACGGATGGGAGATCTTCTCACCGCCTGTCTCGACTGGCGATACGGAGAACTGAAGCTGAGCACGTTCGAACTGGGCTGCCTGCCATGGTCCCCGGCGCGCGTCCGTGTGCGCCTCGATGGTCGTGCGGCGCCGGTGACGTGGCGCGCCCACGACCACGGCCGCGCACTGGATGTCGTGTTTGACGCCGCCGTCCGGCTGACCGCCGGCGCGCGGTTGGACCTTGCCGTCAAGCGCTCCCGATAGCATGCGCCTCGCTATCTCCGGACCCATTACCCTAGAAAGAGCAGTTCGGGCGCGCTTCGCGAGCCCGACCTGTTCTTGTTTTTGGCTGCCGACCCCCCTATAGGATGAAGGGTCTCTTGAACATTGGGCAGGCGCATGGGACGTTGGTCATTCCCGGCGTCGGCAACGCCAACGGCGTTGCGCTCGATAGCCCAGGGTTGCGGCGGAGCCGCTACCCTGGGTAGATGTGATTAACGTTGGCAACCCCAACGGGGTTGCGTCAAATGGGGGTGCAGACATGCCGCAGTCCTTTTCATCTGTGCCGGACAGGAGCAGCATCACACGAGGCAGACGTTTCAAGATGAATATCGGGCGTTCCTGCGGAAACACAACCTGCATTGGGACGAGCGATATGTCTGGGATTGACGCAACCCCGTTGGGGTTGACGACGCGCATTACGCTTGCCCAGGGTTGCGGTTGCGCCGCAACCCTGGGCTAACATATGGAATCCCTTTGGGATTCATGGCGTTGCGGAACAATACGCGCCAACGGCGCGAGCCGGCAGACGCTCCCGTACAACGCCAATCAGCCTATTCACCAATTTGGTGCAGGCTCCCCGAAAGCCTCGCGTATGCGCAACGGCCTGTACTGCAAGCACTTACACAAGAGCAGTTCAACTGCGAAGCAGTTGAACTGCTCTCTATAGGATTACGGGCGCATCATGCCGTGGCGCGCAGCAGTTTCAGGGCGGCTGCTACGAGCGCCTCGCCGGCCTGCGTAGTCATCATGGACGCGCCGGTCTCATAGCCTCCGGCGGCGGCCGCCTCCGCCGTATACACATAACCGGGCAGGCATCCATTGGCCAACGTCACCACGCACGTTTTGGGATAGGGCGAACCCGACCGGATGCGCTGACCGAACTCCAGGAACACCTCAGCCGGCAGCGCCACCAGCCGCGCATCGCCCAGGCCGATGACCTGCACTTCCGCCGGGAGCTCGCCCTCGATGTTGCTGAGCCTTCTACCCGACTGTCGCACGCGGGCATAGGCCAGGATGTCCTCCTCGCCCAGCATGTCCAGGTTGGCGTTCTGAATGTCCAGATAAGGCGCCTTTTCCTCCTGGAGTTGGCGCCATCGCGCCCGCACGCGATCCACGCGCCGCTCCATCTCGGCCACGCTGGGAAGTTCGCGTAACGGAATGTCCACGTTTGCCGTCCGCACGCTCAAGGGCACGTTCGCCGAGCACTTCAGGTTCGCCAACGTGTCTCCCGCCGCGCGCCCGATGGCGCTTCCGATCCGCTCCGCTTCGCTGAAGGACTGGCCCTGACGGAAATAGCGCGTGCTCTGGTCGCCCGATGTTCCCTGGGCAAACAGCAGGACCATGCCGGGAAAGCGGCGCGCCAGCTCACTGCGAACGTAGGCGGGATAGTCGGCCGTCACCACCGTGCTTTCCTCGTGAATGATCGTAGGGTGCAGAGAGTAACGCACCAGGCAGGCCTTCCAGTTGCCGGCGGCATCCTGAACGCCCAGGGTCCAGACATCTGGATCGGCCGGTCCGTCGGGACTGCGCCGGTTTCCGCCCACTCCCGCCTCCTTGCCGCAATGGCCGATGTTCACGCCGAGGCGCGCCTCGAACAGGTGCGCCGCCGCGTCCCGGATCAGCGCCACGAGTTTGTCCTCCAGCGCGGCGACGTAACCGGCATGCGGCATGCGGATGCCGCCCGGCGCGCCCGGATCGATCCACTCCACGGCAAACGGCGCCGAGTGCGTGTGCGAGCATGCAATCATGATGTGATCGGCGTGTATGCCCGCGGCCGCGGCGGCGCGCTGACGAATGGCCTGCACGTGCTGACGCGACATGAACAGGAAATCCAGGCACACCAGCGCCACTCTGGTCGCGCCGTCGTCCAACACGATGGCGGCCGCGATCAGGGGATCGTGGACGCCGGTGTTCAGGCGATCGAAATGCGGATAGCCGCCCAGGCCAACGCCCTTCTCAGGCGATATGTCCGCCATCGACACTCCCGCCCGCAGTGTTTTCTCCAGCATTGGTGTTCCCTATTTCAGCTTTGCGAGCATGGCGCGAACGGCGGCTTCCAACCCCACAAAGATGGCGTGCGCGACGATGCTGTGGCCGATGTTGAGGGTGTCGAGCCAGGGCAGACGCAGGATCGGGCCGACGTTCTCGAGCGTCAACCCGTGGCCGGCGTTCACGCCCAGGCCGGCGGCGTGGGCTTGCTCCGCGGCGTCCATCAGGCGCCGCAACTCGCCCTCGGCGGCCGCGCCGGCATACCGGCAATAGGCCCCGGTATGCAGCTCTACGTACTCCGCGCCGAGTTCGGCGGCGGCGGCGATCTGCCGCGGTTCCGGATCCACGAAAAGGCTGACGACCGTGCCTACGCCTTGCAGCGCGGCGACAGTGTCGCGCAGCGTACTCCGCTGCCCGTCGGCATCCAGCCCGCCCTCGGTGGTCAACTCCGCGCGGCGTTCCGGCACGAGGCAGACTTCGTGTGGCTTGACCTCCAGTGCGCGGGCCAGGACATCCTTGGAGTTGGCCATCTCCAGGTTGAGGCGCGTGGCAATGCTGTGACGCAGCAGGCGCACGTCGTCGTCCTGGATATGACGCCGGTCTTCACGCAGGTGCACCGTGATGCCATGCGCGCCGGCGCGCTCGCACGCCAGGGCAGCCGCGAGCACGCTGGGATACGTCGTGCCGCGCGCCTGCCGCAGCGTCGCCACGTGGTCAATATTCACGCCCAGTCTGATTGCGTCCATAGCTACTGCTCCTCCCCTTCGCTTCCCGCGTAGAACTTGTTCAGGCTTTCGCGGAAGGCCTCCAACTGGTCCAGCCGCGCGCGCAACGTCAGCTTGATCGGCAGCTTGCCCAGCAATGGCCGCAGCGCCGCCATCGTCTCCTGGCTGGCCACCTCGATCGCGCGCGCCGCGCCGCCGGCCTGGATGAGCATATCCAGCACACGGTTGGGCAGCGAGGTCCACATGGCGTCGAGTCCCTCCAGCGACTGGAGCATATCGGCGCCCAGGCAGATGCCGCTTTCGCCATCTAGCACGACCAGCAGGTAGGACGCTTCGGGACGCGCGCCGCGCTTGCCGATCAGGGCGCGGCTGAGCGAGAGATCTATCTGCACACGACTGAACTTGACCGGCAGCGCCGCCAAAGCGCGGACCCGGTCGGCATCCACGGCGGCGGCGACGACGCTCCGCGGCGGCGGCGACAACCAGCTTTCGCGCCACACTCCGTCCACATCCTGGCCGCGCACCCAGCAAGCCTCCGGCGTGGGCGCGGTCAGCATCTCTGGATGGTCCTCCTTGCGCAGGGCCACGCCCATGGCCTGGTTGACGGCGAAGAGCAGCTGGTCCGCTTCGGCCTGGTCCACCATCCAGGGCAAGAAACCGACGCGATGGCTGCGAAAAGCCGGCCAGGCCTGCGGGCCGCGATAGGTGCGTGCCAGCGCGCGCAGAAGCGCGCGCTCGTCGGGCCGCAGCGCCAGGCGGTCAACCAGGACGAGCTGCAGTTGCGGTATCTCGAGCATGTCCCGCAGCGTGAACTTGCCGGTGGCCAGCGCCAGGCGGAAGCGGCTCAACGCCTCCCAGCCCAGCAGCACGTGGCAGGCCGGGGGCTTGATTTCCCGGCCCACGATGGAGATGAAGGCGATCTGGCTGGAGCCGGGCAGGCGCAGGCCGAA
>JAQULY010000001.1 GCA_028718445.1 Kiritimatiellia bacterium | reverse complement strand
GCCATAAAGCGGTCGCGATGGTTGTCGCAATATCCCCCACGCCTCCACCAGCAACTCAAGCCCTTTGAGCGGATGCAATCGCCCAAGATAAAGCACTGTCCGCGGCCCACTTGTTCCCGCCTCCCGGACAACGGCCAACTGCCCACTGCCCAGCGCCATTTCCACTCCATTGGGAATCACCACAATCCGCGGCTTTGGTTGATCTTTGCTTGCCGGGGAACTGAGCGTTGAGCGTCGAGCGTCGAGCGTCGAGCGTCGCTTCATGCAGCCCCGTTCTGCCGGCGCCTTTGACTGCTCAATCTTCAGGAATTTCTTTACCCATTCCGCTTCAGCCTCCGACGTAGCGTGTATCGCGTTGGCCCGCCGCAACAAGGCGCGGTCCAGCCACGCCACGGCGCGCTTCTTCCAGGCCGAATGGCGCAGACGCACCGGATCGCAATTACCATGCGGCGACATCACCAACCATTTGCCCGCCATCAGGGCGCACAGGCATCCCCACCAGACAGGGAAGGTCCAGTTCGAATGCACATGCACCGCATCGGCTTTCCGCACCAATCGCGGCAACGCGCGAAACAGCCCCCACGACCAGCATAACGCCTTCGGCCACGCCCGCCGGAAGCGAACGACCGGTATCGGCGCATCGTCGCCTTCCGCGCCAGTGCCGCCGGCGTCGTCGCTCAGCGTGAGAACCTTCGCCTGGTGTCCCAGTTGAGTTTGCGCATTCGCCAGGGCCAGCACTACGACAGCGATGCCGCTCTCCGGCGATAGCCCTGCCACAATGTGGAGTATCCGCATGGCATCTTTCGCCGCGGTCACTTGGAGGTCGCAGAGAGGCATCGTTCGGCAAAACGCGCGGCAACCACCGGTGCATCAAACGCCTCCGACACCGCCTCACCTTCCAGATCCTCGAAGGCCGGAATGTCGCCATGGTCACCCAACCGTAGACCGGCCAGCCTGGCGAGCAGTGGCATTGTCGAATAGGGTTCGCGCCCCGTATGCACATAGACATCGCCCGCCGGCAGCAGTCGTACCAGATCCTCGAAGCTCATCCCCGGCAGGAAATGGACCCTGCTGCTCAGTCCCTGGCTCTCGACATACTTCCGGCATGCCGGCAGGCATGTGCCCTCGCCGATCAGCAGAAGATGTCCCGCGGGACGTCTCTCGAAGCGGCGTATCAAGCCCAATTGCTCCCTGAAAGGCTGGAAATTGGCCGCCATAATCGAGAGCTCGTCATCCTGCGCCACGCCGAGTCCGCACCGCACGGCATCTCGCTGCCGCCGACCCTCGTCTGCCCATGCCCGTATCTTTTCGTAATCGAAACTGTAGTAGCCGGCAAGCAACTTCGAATCGGGCACGCCGTACCGCTCCTTGAAGAAACGCTTGGAAACACAACCGGTAACAAACAGAAAGGCGGCCCGCTGGTAGATGGCCGCCTTGATCGCCCGGAAGACCGATGCGGTGAGCCGTTCGTCCACCGTATCGGCCATGTATACATAGGGAATGCGCCAGAACCGGCACCAGAAATAGGCGAGCAGCGATGTCAGATTCGAATGGGCTGTCACCGCGACCGCGTCGAATCGCTTGAGCAGCCAGGGATTCAACATACGGAAGTGGAGCATGGAGGGGCCGAGTGTCAACCTGCGCCCCAGGTCGTGCGACACGCAGCCGTCCGCCTCCAGTCCCCAATAGGCATGCGCCGTATCGGCAGGTGTGTACGAGAAGACCGTCAGTTCGAGCGACGGCTGCCGCGTCAAGTACCGCAGAAAGTCCATGCGGTATGGCGCGTCGTGGATCTGAAGAAAGGCGAGTTTCAAACCGGCCGTCCCCGGTACCGGAGCGTGTCGATCCCGGCCCGCAGATAGGCGCCGCCGAGCAGACGGAAAGTCCGGTTCGCCAAGACGTTCCAGCTTCGGATCTGCAGCCCGTTCTTGGCATGCATCCGCGCGCGCTCCGCGGCCTGCGCCGCTTCCATCGAGGCCGCGCCACTGTTGGTTTTCGAGGCCGCATGCTGGCGAAAGCCCCACAGGTAACGGTCTATGCGCACATAGCGCGCTCCCGCTCGCTGGAAACGGAGCCAGAGATCGGTATCCATGCAGTAGGTGAGCGTGGGATCAAAGCCGCCGACGGCCTCGAACAATTCCCGCCGGAAGACAGCGCCGGGGCCATAAACCCGGACGGGCGCGTGGCGGTACAGGAAATCGTGCCAGGCGCCATCCCGCAGGCATCGGCGGATGCGGTCGCGCGCGTCTATGATCATCATGTTGCCGACCAGCCATTGTGGTCTCGTCGGGGATTGGCGAATTCGTGCCGCCAGATTCGCCAACGCACCCGGCAGTAGGAGATCGTCGGCATTCAGCCACAGCAGGTATTCGCCAGTGGCCCGCGCAAAGCCCTTGTTGAGCGCCTCGCTCTGCCCCGCATCCGGCTCGGAACACCACCAGGCGAGGCGGTCGGCATGCCGGTGGATTACTTCCACTCCGCCATCCGTGCTGCCGCCGTCCACCACGAGCACCTCGGTATCGTCGCCGGCTTGGTCCAGCACCGAGCGCAACGCCCGTTCCAGAAAGGGGCCGGCGTTCATGACCGGGACCACAACTGTGAAGAGCGGCTTCGTTATCGCGACCACTGGGTGAGAGTATGGACCGTGACTAGTCCCGGTGTCATTCCGCTGGACCTATAGATAGGTCTGGAAGGTCGCCAAGAGTTTGTTCTCGAAATCGTCGCGCGGCTGTGTGGGCTGCCCGGCGTCGCTCGCCGCCTTGAAGCGATGCAGCGTGTCCGCGATCTGCCCCAGTGTACGCCGATAGGTGGTGGGGAGGATACAGAAACCGTCTTGCGTCAGCGCCGGCTCGCCATGCAGGGCCTTCAGCCATTCGCGCATGACGTCGTCAATATACCCAAGCGTCAATTCCGCGGCGGGATCGCGGACGTATATCGGCAACCCGCGCGCGATGTTGTGGCACCAGGTCGCCACGGCGGAACTGTAGTTGGGACGGCACCAGCGGCCAAACAGGTTCGGCAAACGGTACACCCGCACTTCGGCACCGGTCTCACGGCCATAGCCAAAGACCGCCGCCTCGGCCGCGCGCTTGCTGGTGCCGTACGGGTTGTCCAGTTCGGCCTGGATGGACGAGGAAAGCAGCACCGGTGGCGGCAAGCGGTTGCGCCGGAGTAGCCCCAGCAATTTCACGGTGAGGTCCACATTGATTTCGGAGAACGCGCGCGGATCTGGCGGACGCATCACGGCCGCCAGATGGAATACGAAGGCGGCCTGTGCGGCCAAGCCTTCAAGCTCCGCCGGCTCGTTGCCGATATCGAAACGCAACACGCCGACGCTCGCATCCGCCTCCAGCGCCGCGCACAGGTTACGTCCGACAAACCCATCCGCACCCGTGACCAGCACGGTCATGCGCTGTTGCTGAGTTGACCCGTCGCTTTGAGTCTTCCGCATAGTCGTCTCAAAGCCCCAGGTCTTCCCGGATGAATCGCTCCGATTTCAGGAGATCAATCATTTCGTCAATATCGAGCTGGTGCGTGTTGCAGGACTGGTAATCGTCCACCTGGGTGATCCGGGCCTCGCCTTTTTCAAGAAACATCTCGTAGTTCAGGTCGCGCGTGTCGGCCGGCACCCGGTAATAGCGTCCGATGTCCACGGCCTTGAACATCTCTTCGCGCGTAATGAGCGTCTCCGACTTCTTCTCGCCGTGACGCGTGCCGATGATCTTGATCGCGGATTTGGCGCCATATAGCTTGATCAGCGCCCGCGCCAGTGTCTCAATGGTTGCAGCCGGCGCCTTCTGAACAAAGAGATCGCCGTTCACTCCATGCTGGAAGGCATAAATCACCAGATCGACCGCATCGTCCAACGACATCATGAACCGGGTCATCTCCGGGTCTGTGACGGTCAGCGGCTTGCCCGCCTTGATCTGCTCGACGAACAGCGGAATGACCGAACCGCGACTTGACATGACATTGCCGTACCGTGTGCAACAGATGATCGTTTTCGCATCCCGGCCAAGACTGCGCCCTTTGGCTATGGCGACCTTCTCCATGAGTGCCTTGGACATGCCCATGGCATTGATCGGATAGCATGCTTTATCGGTGCTCAGAACCACGATGCGCTCGACTCCGTGAGCAATGGCGGACTCCAGAACATTGTTCGTTCCGAGAATATTCGTTTGAACCGCCTGTATCGGGAAGAACTCGCACGAAGGCACCTGTTTGAGCGCAGCCGCATGGAATATGTAGTTCACCCCCGCCATGACGTTGTCAACCGACTGCCGGTCCCGAATGTCGCCGATATGGAATTGTATGCGCGGGTTGGCATATTCATGCCGCATGTCGTCCTGCTTCTTTTCGTCGCGGGAAAAGATGCGTATCTCCTTGAATGGTTCACTGAGGAACCGACGCACCATGGTGTTGCCGAAAGAGCCCGTGCCACCTGTGATCAAAACGACCTTGTTTGAGAACATGACTACCCTTCCATTGGAGTGAGCGCGCCGCGCCAATCGCAGGCGTTAACCGGGCTTGGCCGCCAGGAGGCGGCGCTCCTGGACTTTCGCCCAAGCCATAAAATCGTAAAAGCTCAGCAACACCGAGAAAATAAAACCCGGCTTGCCGTCCAGAAATCCCAGACGCAGGATGTAGTGGTATAGAAACCGTAACCCATAACGGAACGGCAGACGCAAATATATGCCTTTGACGCGCCGCTTGATGCGTTTCGCGCGGTTGATGTGCCCCTCGCCCTCGCGAAAGGCCCCCGACACGAATTTCTCATACAATTCTGCCTCCCAGTTCGAGTACAGATTGTGTTTCGTGACCCAGGTATCTATCGTCGGGTAGGCATAATGCAGCACGCTTCCCGAGAGACGTTTCGTCACCCCTTCGAGAATCAGATGTTCATGCATCTCGATGTCGCCAGTGCGACCGCCGGGCGCGGTCGGCATTCTCTCGAACCGTCCCAGCTTGTGGCGGAACAAACGCACCAGCCACAGCGAGGCATAACCGCAATGGCGGATTGGCCGCCCCATGAACATGAAAGTGAAATGAACGTAATACCCGTCAGCATCGGGTCTTCTCACCTTTTCGGCGATCTGCGCCTGCAGATCGGAAGGAAAGACCTCGTCGGCATCCACAAGCAACACCCACTCGTTGCGGAACGGCAGGTTTTCCAGCGCCCAGTTCTTCTTCTTCGGATACGTGCCGTTGAAGTGGAACTGCACGACCTTGGCGCCATGCTTTTCAGCCAACTCCACCGTTCCGTCCGTGCTGCCGCTATCCACGACAAAGACTTCGTCCGCCCATTGCAGGTTCGACAGACAACGCTCGATGTTGGCCTTCTCGTTCTTGACCGGAACGAATACGGATACCGGCACCTTGTCCATATGTCTTCCCCGACTCTCGCACTCCTCATTGCCGCCACCGTGCGATCGCAACAAGGCCTGCGTCACCCGCGCCTTTCCTCGCGCATCACACGCTTCTTCACCTCCCGTGCCGGGTTGCCCGCCACCACCGTCCACGCCGGCACATCCTTCGTCACAACCGCGCATGCGCCGACAACGGCCCCCTCGCCAATCGTGACGCCCGGCAAGACCGTCGCACCCGTTGCCACCCAACAACAGGAACCAATCGCGATGGGCGATACGAGCAACCCGAACTGGCAATCCTCAATATCATGGCTTCCCGTCAGCAGTCTGACCCCATCTCCAACACAGGTCTTCGCGCCTATTGTGATGGGCGCGAGGGCATATGTCCAACTATGCGGACCCAACGATGACCATGCTCCCATCCTCAGGTTCCAGGGATAATCAATGACCGCCAATCGGTTGGCCGAAGTCGTGTGGTGTATGTCCGCTCCGAACGCGCGGAGCAATAGCCGCCGCCAACCACGGCTGAAAAATGGACTGTATCGAAACGCTGTTGCATTTACCAGTCGCCAGGCAATCGCCGCAACCTTCAGACGGCTTGGGATCGTGCCAGTCTGAACAGGCTTGTAGTCTTCAAAGGTCACACGCTTGCTCTCCGGTCCGCAGAACTCGCCGTCGGACGGCGCTGGCCGGATTTCCAACCATCACTGTCCAATCGGCGACATTCTTCGTGACAACCGCGCACGCCCCTATCACCGCTCCGCTTCCTATCACGACTCCCGGCCCCACAAACGCTCGCGCTGCCACCCACGCCTGCGACTGGATCAGGATTGGTGCGTGCGTCAGTTCCATTGTCGGCGATGTGATGTCGTGCGAAGCGCAACACAAGAAAGCATCCTGGCTGACTGTCACGCAATCGCCAAGCGTAATGGCGTCAACTGTATAGCAGTCCACGCGCTCGGAGAGCGCCACATAGTCGCCCATCACCAATTTCCATGGCTGCCATATCCTGCATGACGGGTGAACCACGCAATGCGCTCCGATTTTGGCACCGAACAGACGAAGCAGGCAGATGCGCCAGCCGTTTAGAACTCCGCGTGGAGTAGGACGAAACAGCAGCAACCAGACCACGTTCCACAACGCTCGCACCACTTTCGAGCGAAGCGAATGCCGGTTCTGATAACTGGCCAACTCAAGTTGCACACTAGGACCTCGAGATCCACACGCCAATCCGGCACACGCTCATGTCGCTACGGCCCGCATCATCCACTACTGATCGTCCATGCGAAACCCCTACGCCAACTCTTTGACACATCCCACCATTCTTCTGTAGAGATGCTTTGGCGTAATTCGTGGTTTCCAATACGACCAATAGAAACGATTCTTTGTGTTCCGCAAGATGTAATTCCCATCTAGTTTGTTTGGGAAGCGCACAAATCGATTAGGTATAATGCAGAAGCGTTGCTCCGTTTTGCTGACATCAACATCCACTCTCATAAGGCGTCTGCAAAAATGTATGTATGCAAACTCTTCAGTATAGACATCCCCTTCAACGAGATAGTGCCTGGTCAAGACGCCATCCTGCCAACTGAAAATGTGTCGTTTGGTGCCGTGCTTGAGATCGTTGTTGAAGTATAGTAACGAAAACAAGTAACTTCGATGAACAAAGTCGGCGAATATGGTTTTACTGTACAGATGCAGGCCATTGGCCTTGAAAATGTCGTTTATGCCGATTTCATCAAAACAAGCGACTGTTCCCATAGAAAACGCCTTCTGATACAGAACCTCGCCTGCTTCTGTTCTGAGCCTATATGCTTGTGTTACAGAGGGTTGATTTCGATACAGTGCGAGGTGCCCCAGCGGTAAAATCTTGTCGTATGCATTAAGGATTTCTCCGGTGATAAACTTGGATAGGTCGCCGAAAACTACATCCAAATCACAATACCCCCAGAAATTGTATCCCTCTAACTCTTGCTTAAAAATTTCCCCATATGCTGGTCTGAAGGCACAAAGGCCCCAAGGCGAATCAAGTTTAATGTGGAATGGGAAACATGCCTGTATTCTTTCCCTCATTGCGTCAAATGTTGTGGAGACGATTCTAACATTATTGGGCACTTTGCAGGCCACCTGATCATCGGTAAAGACTAGCCAATCGATATTGGGATTCATTTTGCACGACAATACCCACAGCGGAAACATTGATGGCAATGCCCCAAAGTACGGGACAAGAACTGCGATGGTATTGAGCATATTTCTACACCTACTCGCTAATCTCCGCTCTAGATCAAAACACCATTTACTCGTTTCGCGGAGGCCTGTCGAAGCCGCGAAGCCGCGCTGTCTACATTCTTTACAAATGGACCGGAACAGATTGCATCACTTTTGCATTCAGTCAGTTTGCGGGTGTCAGGGCTATATGAGCAAGGTCGAAAGCCGTAGCCGAGAACTTTCTGATACAACTTGAATTCGTCATAGCCAAGTCGACTTCCGACACCAAACTCCATGACTATTGCCTCACAATTCTCGGACGCGAGTATTCGATCGGCTCCCATGATCACTTCGGTTTCAAAGCCTTCTACATCAATCTTCAATAGGCGCGGAATTTCGTTTCCCAGTATTGAATCTAGAGTGTCGATATTCACTTGTCTGATCGCTGTACCTGCTTCTTGTCTTGCAGCAACATGATTCATCGATCCAAGCGACTGAGTAAATAGGACTTCACCCTTCGATGCACCCATCGCCAGATTATAGGCTTGAACCCTGCTGCCGATCTCGTTTAACACAATATTGTCGCAAAGCCTTTTGTACGTTTGAGAGCATGGCTCAAAGCAATAGGTTTTTGCACCACATACACCCGAGGCAAGAACTGTATAAGAACCTATATTTGCGCCTACGTCTGCAAAGACGTCGGAATCGCGAAGAAAATGTAACAGGAAGAACATCTCTTCGAACTCGTCTACCCCACAATAGTAGTTTGCAAACATGCCCTTTTGCAGAATAAGACGAGTGTCCTCTACAAATGGGACTACAATGCCGTAGGGCAAGATTCGCGTTCCTAACTGCCACCGGAACCAGCGCAGAAGTCCTCCACCCGTTTTCTTATTCAGAGGATGACTGCTGATGTAATTGAACGTTTGAAATAGTCGTAAGATAGCTTTCATAGATGCGTCAGTAAATGGCTATGAGCACATTTGACCCTTTCTCATACAGTCTACGACGTCACGGAGCCACAGACTGTATTTCAAGATGCACCGGATAGCACGCATGCCAGTCCTGCCAGCCGATCTTCTTGCCCTTTTCATACGTGCGTCCGGCATTGGAGATTCCGGCCTCGTAGATCCGGCACCGTGGCCGCGCTGCCCTTGCCGTGATCTCTGCTTCGAACCCGAACCTGCTCTGCTCAATCTGGAGTTCGCGGACGATTTCAGCGCGAACACTTTCTTCATTTCATCGGTCTTTTCCGCAATTGTCGGCCGGCCTGTGAGTAGCTAGGCCTTCATTCCGGTATGCATCGAACGGGCGGTTGGTGTACACGTAATCCAGACGTCAATAGTAGTATTTTGTGTCCACATAACCTTGGTGGACGAATCGCAGGTAAAGAACGTGATCTTACAGCACGCAAAATCGGTTGTGTTGTATTTGTTTGGCAACAAGTGAGACATTTCTTGCCAACAGGAGGTGGTACAAATCTCTCAACAGTTTTCATCCCTGGAACTATGAATCTACCATAAATTCTTACGCTGTCTTTCAACATCGTTTTCTTCAGAAGCTCACAATACAGAAACCATGGTACTATCCCGGCGACATCGAAATAACGCACAGCCTTCACATGCAATCCGGATTGAGAGACCAATTCCCGTTATCCTTTTCTTCTGTAGCAGCGGATATGCCCAACCTTCCGGTCAAAATCACCGTACAGTAAGGGCATGGCAGGGACGAAAGTAATAAGGTGGCCTCCATATTTAAGCGCGTCTATACGGTCGCATGTTCAGCAGCTTCGTCCTCAACATGTTCTAACACATTGATATACAAATCGTATCAGACTGCTTTTCAGCAGCAGAATGGAAGTAGTCGTTGACTTTTACTATGCCATTATGGTCACTGAGATTATTGCTCATTTGTGAAAACATGCTTTCGGAACGCTCATACACTGTCAGACTGTTGACGGAGTGCTGCACAATCATGCGGGACATATTCCCGATTCCAGGTCCAATCTCTACCACATCACTACGCAGAAACTGCCCAAAGCCATTCACAATCCATGACCTGCAGTTTCTGGCAATACTCATGGCTTCAAGGTCTTTGCCTGAATAGTCGTTTTGTTTTTCTCTTGTCACAAATTCGGTACGTTCCTTGTGTTTTCTTACCGTGCCCAGAGGTTGTATTTCAAAATGCACCAAATGGCGCGGCAACCATCCAGCCACCCGATTTTCTTCCCCTCATCATAAGTTCTGCCGCTGTAAGAAATCCCGACCTCATAAATGCAGCACTTCAAATGCGCCACCTTCGCTGTTATCTCTGGTTCAAATCCAAAACGCTTTTCCTGTATAGTGATTCTCCTGATGATATCAGAACGGAAAGCCTTATAGCAGGTCTCCATGTCGGTCAAATTCAGATTGGTGAACATATTGGAAAGCAGCGTCAAGAAACCATTGCCGACTCTGTGCCAGAAATAGAGCACGCGGTGGGGCTGATCTCCCATGAAACGGGAACCGAAGACGACATCCGCCTTGTCCTCCAGAATGGGAAGAATCATTTTCAGGTATTCGTGCGGGTCGTATTCCAGATCGGCGTCCTGGATGATCAGGATGTCGCCGCTGGCGGCACGGATTCCCGTCTGCAAGGCGGCGCCTTTCCCCATGTTTTGCGGATGACGCAGGATTTTGATCTGTTCCGGGTAACGCTCACGCAGACGTTCCATCACCTGATAGGTCGCATCTCTGGAACAATCGTCAATGATGACCACTTCCCGTTCCAGGCCGGACAGAGCGACCGCCATCACCTCGGCAATGATCTTTTCAAGCGTTTTCTCTTCGTTGTAGGCCGGCACGATGATGGAGAGTTTATTCATTTCACTTGCCTTTTCCGCCATTGACGGCCGCACTGCGAGTTTCCGGGCCTTCATTCCGGTATACCGCAAACAGACGGTTGGTGTATACGCGGACGCTCTGAGCGCCCTGCAAATAGGTTGAGGGGGAAACCGCTTCCAGTGCGCAAACCGCCAGTCGTGCCCGCTCTCCGACCGCTACCGCTCCGGCCGGATAGTCACGGCTTGACGCCACAAACGTCAGGCGCGGTCGCTTCCCGCGGGCCAGGCGCCAATAGTGATATTCCAGGTCCAAAGAAAAACGTGAGGACGAATCGTAGGGGAAGAACGTGATGTCAGGCAAGCATCCGTCCTTTACGGCGGATTCAAGGAAGGCGACAACGTCCGTATAGGCGGGGCCGAGGAAGAGTTGCGATGCTGTCCCTGCTCCCCAATAGAGCCGCTCGCGCCGCACCAGCAGGTAATGGTACCCGCGTCGCAGTTCCGGCGCGATCCCCGGAGGCGGCGTGCGAATCTTGCGAAACAAGGAGCCGTCGCGCACCGCGTCCCGCACGCGCCGCCCGCCGCTTCCCGGTTCGAACTTTTCCAGGGAGGCATAGGCCAACGCCGGAACATAGGTGGCGGCGTTGACCCCGATCGCGGGCAGGGCCAAAACGGACGCCAGGATCGCCAGCGCGCGGCGCCCGCGCCGCGCGGACCATCGCTTTTCGCACGCGGCAACGCTGACGGCGACGCCAATGGCAAACAGCCCGTTGAAAAAGCGGTTGTCCCAAGGCATCCAAATGATGAGGGCGGAAAAGGCCGTGAAACAGGCGAAGCAGCCGAGCATTAACGCTCCTCCCCACACATCCCGATTACGCACAAGCGCTACACCGCCGAGCAGGCACACAGCCAGACTGAGGAAGAACGTGCCGGTTGTCGCCGATGTCAGCGATCCCGTGCTGTGCGAATAAGACGTATCAAGGAAATGGAGGCGCGGATTGGCGGAACAGTTCGGGAACAGCCGCCCAATGGCGCGACCGATTCTGCGATTTAGTGATGGAATCGGCAGAGCGCTTACATCGGCCGTCCGACATGTCAGTGTGTAGGCCCAGTTGGGGGGTGAGAACGGGTAACGCAGGATCGTGTCCGACTCGGCGCACCCCGAGGGGCGCCCGTAATAACTGAAATTCCGCATCGTGTGGGGAACCAGAAAACAGCCGGCCAGCAACGCGACAGCAACCGTTACCCGCATTCGCTCCTTCCTGCCCCGCCAGTCCGAACGCAGCAACGCCACACTACCTATGGCGCATGCCAGGATGGGCACAAACAGAAGGCCTTGTGTCTTGCTGAGCACCGCCAATCCGGCCATGACACCCGCCCACGCTGTGGATTGCGTCACTCTCCCCTCGCGCAGGTTCCGCAGATAGAAGTAACTGAACGCGACCAGCGACGCAGCCGACAGGATGTCGCAGTACACGGTCGTGGTCTGTGCCAGCGTGACCGGAGTGGTGCACACAAGAATACCCGTCAGCACCTGTCCGCGAACGCCTGCACCGCACTCCCCTGCCAGCAACGTACTGCCGGCGGCTAGTGCCAGAAACGCGCAGAGTTGGATCAGATGGAACAACCGGTCTCCGTTCGCTATCGCATCGGCGCAGGCGAGCAACTGGCTGAACCCTGGCGCGATGTAGTTTTGCCGCTGGATGGCCGTATCGTAGAACGCGAGATTGCCGTGCTCGAACCAGTGCAGGTAACGCGGAATATGATAGACAAGCGCATCCTGTGTGGTTGGAGGGAGCAGCACACTCTCAGCCCCCTTTAGACAGATGGCGGTGAGCACAACGTAGACAGCCATACGCTCCCAGCGGGACAACGGTCCGGTCCAAGCCCGCCACGCGAAGCGAACCCCTGCGAACATCCGCGCACTCTTCCGCTTGACCGCCAGAACGATCACGCCGACCGAAACCACGGCCACGATACACGCAATCGGGCCGCGGTGGTAACGGTTGACGAGTGAAAGGGCCTCCGACACCACCATGATGCCGGCGTAAACGACGGCAAAAAGTACGAGCAACGCCTCACGCCACCCGTTTGCGGCTCGCTGACGGATCAGTGACAGGCCGAACACCAGGGCGGAAACCGTCAAAATGGTAAGCAAGAACGTCATGCCGCTCTCACGGGGCAAAAGGTCATGGCGCCAGTTCTACAGACTTCGGCCGTTCTCCACCATGCAGAATCCATTCGTAAGCTTGTTTCATCTGCATCGCGATCGCCGGCCAGGTATACTTCACGGCAACGAGCTTCCGTCCGTTCTCGCCCAGAGCGCGCCGCTCCGCAACGCTTAGGAGCACTGCCTCCCGCAACGCTTCCGCCAACGACGCCACGCCGATATCAACCCACCAGCCGCAGCGGCCACATGCCTCTTTTGCTCTCACCATCGAGACGACTGAGTCGCCGCAAGTTGTGTCGTGGGAGAGCCCCAGCAGTTCGGCCCATGGCGTGCCTTTGGTTGTTATCACGGGTAGGCCAGCAGCCAGCGCCTCAGCCACCGAAATGCCGAAGTTCTCGCTGTGTGAGGGGTGGATGAAGAGATCGGCATTGACATACTCCTGCCACTTCTCTTCGTCGCTCTTCTCGCCGGCGAACTCAAACGCCTCCTTCAATCCCCTTCGCGCGATCTCAGCCTCCACCACCGCACGATGTCCGCAGACGTCGGGGCCCACTATCCGCATCAGCCAACCTGCCGGTCTGACCTGATCCCACGCCTTAACCAGATCGAGGAGTCCCTTGCCGGGGTGGAGACGCGATAGAAAGAGCGCCGTCCTCTTATTGGCGGCACGGTCTTGGCGCTGCGGCATCGCCGCGGGAAGGTCGACACCGTTGGGTATGACCACGATAGGCTGCCGCAGTCCCTGAGCGCGGATACTCGCCGCTTCGAGTGCAGAGGTGGCGTGGAACCAGCCGGCCTGGTATAAGTCCTGCCGCTGATACAGCCACATCGCCACACGCTTCTTGAACTGCTTTTGACGCAGCGCCCAAGGGTCCAGCATGCCGCGCGGCGAGAGAAGAACGGGGCAGCGCACGCGTTTGGCATGCCGCGAGGCGGCATGGTTGCCCGGTACCCATAAAGCATGGATGTGCATCAGGTCGGGATGACACGCCGCGGCCAGGCGGCGGATGTCGCGGCGCGCGCCAACATAGGCGCCACCAGCTCCTGTGGCCAGGTGCCCACGCCCCAGTTCGACCCCTTCCTGACTCAACGCTGAATAGCTCAGCAGCCAGGTATTTACACCGACTTCTGCCAGTTCCCGGCACAGACAGGGAACCGACCGCGACGGACCGCCGGCGCGGGGGTCGACGCCCGCAATCGTGTGGAGCACGTTCATGCGACCGTCACTCGCGAATTACTAACGGCACTTTGCCGCCGCGAGTCGTCCGCAGTGCCTGTTGTTGACGCACAACTATCACGTGCGCCTGCAATGCCGGCACCGCCAACCGACACCGCCCGCAGATCAGATCCCGTTCCGCTTCGGTCAGATCACCGTCAGCTAGAACGTCAATTTCAATCTCATTTCCACGGACAATCGTCTGGCTGGCCAGTATGCGCGGCACTTGCTTGACACAATCCCCGATGACCGCGCCGAAAAATGAGCTGCCGTCGGCCAGTCTCACAATGTCGCTCGGACGTCCGATCACACGCGCGAAACGATGCGGGCGGATCCGTTCATCAGGGAAAAGCTCGATCTGGTCACCAACATCATAGCGGATTAACGGCACATAGCACCGGGTCAACCGTGTGACTATGTTACGGTGCCGGTCGTCCTCGTCAGGGATCGTCTGCAGGAGATGCGTATCCCAGAACACCTTGTAGGCACCGCTGTCGGGCTCGGTGTATGCCATGGGACCGCATTCCACGCTGCCATATTCCATGCACACGGGTGCCGCGAAGAAATCTTCAATCATAGCCGTCTCGTCCCGACTTAGTGGGCCAGCCGTGCAGAGCACGAATTTCACGCCCAATGTGCGACTTGTTCCACGCCTGTCGCGATTGGCGCGACAACAGGCAACAACCGCCGCGGAGAAGCCGATGATTACTTCGGGACGAAAACGGATTAGGCGGTCACATGCCTGCCGCATGGCCGGCGCGGAAAGGTCGTAGGCGGAAACTCGCTTCATGCTGGAGAGCTCGTCCTTTATGGCGCGCATCATCGTCTTGACGGTGCGCCGGACCCCCTTGCCATAAAGGTGACGATGCCCCCAAAGCAGAAACTGACGCATGCCGGGCTCGTACCCATAGCCCGAGCGGCCGATCCACTGACTCGATGACATCGTGCCGTCGTCCGGCCAGGTGCCGAAGCGCAATGGCTCTCCCGTGGAACCGCCGGTCATCATATGCCCGGTCGGTGGACCACTTTTCCTGTTGAGCGTACGCCCCGCCTCCTGCAACTCCCGCTTTGCGATCACAGGCCATGTCTCAAGGTCCGCCACCGTCTCAACTCGCGTCGGCAAACGATTGCGCTCTCGCCACGCTTCATAGAAAGGTACATCCGCGCACGCATCCTGCCAGACGGCGTTGAAGACGCGCGTTTGATAGCGCTCAATGTCCTGTCGCGCGGTGATGACGCGGAAAAGCCCGGCCCGCACCAGGCTGCGCTGCCAGACACGGCTCGAAAGAAGCAAGAGTATTTTCTGGCGTGACGTCATACGCTCTAGCCGCATTCGTCGGTATACCGTTCCAGGGGGATGCGTCGGCCCCGGATAAAACACTGACGCCACAGGTAGACCAACGCAGATCCGTCCAGTCCGCGCCCGAGCAAGTGAGCAAGGCGGAGGCCGCGTGACCGCGTGTATGCGTAGCGCGCATACATTCGCTGATTCTCGTCCGCCAATTCCCGGCTGATATCCTTTGCCACAGTCATACCGGGGAAGAACGCCGTCTTCGATGTCTCGTGCATGCGGAAGCCCCAGCAACAATGACTCAGCCGCATCTGCCAGACGCCTTGTGACATGAACCGGAGCCACAGATCGGTGTCCATCACCAGGTGAAGGCTCTCGTCGATCGGCCCCACGCGCTCATAGAGGGACTTGGCAAAGAATGAGGTGGGACCGTAGACGATGACCGGCGCATGCGGACGCTGCAGGAACCGCGGCAGGAAATGGGGTCCCCACTTACACTCCAGAATCGTTCCGTCCTGTAAGAAACGCAGGAAGTTGCCGGTAAGCCACTGACACCTCGGATGCGCCACGAGCTTTGCCTTTGCGTTCCGCAGGGCGCCGGGAAGGAGCAGGTCATCGGCATTCAACCAGGTGAGAAAGCGGCCCCTTGCCTTTTGAAAGCCTTTGTTGAAGGCATGACTCTGTCCGCGGTCTCGCTCCGAACACCACCAGGCAATGCGACCAACGTGCCGTTGAATGACCGCAACGCTGTCGTCAGTACTGCCGCCATCAACCACGATTAGCTCGAAATCCTGGCAATCCTGAGCCAAGACCGATGCCAGGGCCTGCGGCAGAAAGCGGCCGTGATTGTAATTAGCGATGACGATGGAGAAGAACGGCGCAACCTTGGTCATATCACACCGCCCATGTTTTCTCGCGTCCGGAGACCACGCTCATTGGCCCTTGTGAGAAATCGGGTGTTCCCGCGCCGCGCAACAACGCATCGGCCACCGCCACGAAACGATCCGCCGCCACCTGTGCGCCCCATAGGTGGCGCATGGTTTCCTGGCCGCTCGCCGCGAGCCGCGCCCGCAGAACCGCGTGATCATGCAGCTTACACAGGCAGGCAGTGAGTTCCTTGACCCGGCCCGCTCGGAACAGCATGCCGTTCTCTCCATGCCGAATCATACTTGCGCCGGCGCCGCTTTCGCGCGTGGCGATCACGGCACAGCCCTCCTCCATCGCCTCGCTGACCACTGCCCCCCAACCCTCATACCCGTTGCTTGTCGCGGCGAACACATCGTTTTCTCGCATCTCTTGGCGCACCTCTTCCATGGGAATCGGCGCCAGAAAGGTGACGGAATCGCCGACTCCCGCGTGATACACGCGGCGGCGTAGCGCAAGCTCTTCATTTCCGCATCCCAGCAGTGTCAGGCGCCCCTTTCGCCCGGTTGCGGCATAGGCCGCAAAAGCGTCAACCATGTGGTCTGCATGCTTCCAATCGAGGAATCGCCCAGCCCATAGCACACGAAGGGCGCTCTTGGCGTCTGTACTGGCAAGCGCACGAGGCGAGGCCCCTGCCGACGACGGCTCTACAAAATAGCCCCAACGCCACATGCGCCCTGTGAACGGGGAGACCGCCATCATGTCTCGGGCGGCGTACGGCCCGATAGGCAGATAGTGCAGGTACGCATCTCGCGCCACGCGTTTGAACTTGCGCGTCATGTCGAAAAGGGTGGGGGCGCATAGCCGCAACTTGCCAATCGGGGGCTTGAACCAACGTTCGGAAAGATAGAATGTCAGTTTCCCCGCCGCACACCGTTCCCGAAAAACGGCGATTTCACGAACACTTGTCAGCAACACGTCAGCCGCGCGCATCCAGCGGTCCGCTTCCGGCTGGGCCTGCTGGTCAAGGCGCGGCTCCCTCACCCAGGGATAGCGGCGCTGCCGCCACCCCAGCGAGTCCCGCTCCTGATTGTTGGCGCTGACTGATACGTAGAGAAAGGAGCCATCTCCAACCTTTGAAACTACGCGTCGGGCAAATGGAATCTGATGGGGGCTCACTCCCTGTGTCACCATACAGACGCGCATGGTTGTGCTCGTTGCTCCGGTCAGGCGCTCTGCTCGGTCCAGAGCATCATGTCACGCGTAAGCCCATCCGCGGCATAGACCAACGGGCTCGAGCAGCCGCGCGCCTGTAATGCTCCAGTAGCAGCATTACCGTGATGGCCGTCATCGGAATCGGTCGCCCGGCAAAGGGCGAGAAAAGAATAGCCCAAGCCATACCGGGTATGGTCCATGCCAGATAGCCGAACAAATTGGGGACCACACCCATGTTGTATTTCACAGTCTTGTACAGCAGATAGAGTATGTATATCCAGAAGACTCCGCCACATATGCCATTGTTGACCCAACTGCCGAACACGTGTGAATGGCCTGGCATGTAAGGCACCATTTGTCCGTGTTCATGATATTCCGTTCCCGCAATATCGGCGGACCGTCTCCCGTACCCGTAGACATCCAGCGCCCATGAACCATAACCCAGAATCGGCGAGTCTCTGATCGCAAGCACCGAGCCGATGAAGGCCGAACGTCCGCTAAGCAGACCGATTTTTGCCTGGGACTGCGCCTCATATTTCTCCAGTTCCTCCTCCCCCATCATCCCCTTCGTCACAACATACTTGTAGGTTGACGACGCCACGACACCCGCAAGAATCATGGCAACCGCCAGACCATAGAACGTGCGATGAATGCTGCGCATGCGTATGGGGTTGTTGCGGACAATCAGCATCAGACTGGCGGTCATCAGCATAATGAGAAACGTCGAGCGGCCGCCTTGGAGAAGGCCATAATAACCGGCGCCGATCACACATAGCGCGGATATGATTGGAAACCTCATATACTGGAAAAAGATCGGCAGCGCCAGCAGCGAGGTCACGATGCTGATGATCGTCAATTTGTAGCTCATAGTTGCGGAGGCGACGTTCTCGCCGCTCGTTAGTGCCCGTTGGATATACACACCACCCTGCAAAAAGAACAGCGAAAGAATAATCGATGCCGTGATGCCCAGCAGCATCCAGCGAACGCGCCACACGTCATCCCATAGCAGGTGATGCAAAACGATCAGGCAACTGAGAACGCTGTAGGTCGCGGCAAAACCCTTGACTGTGTTATCGAATGTGTTGTGCCGCACTATATCGGTGAGCAAACCGTTTGCGGCCCACATTGCAGCCAACAGCAACACTCTGTTGAATCCGTGTTTACGCAACCGCTCTTGATCCTGAACGAAGATGAAAGGCGCAACGGCGTAGAAAACCAACTCGCTTACGCCGATGTAGCCGACGATTTTGACCTGGGTTAGCGAGAAACAACCGGCCAGAAAAAGAAGGAACGTTTTTTTCGACATGCCGCGTTTGCCTCAATGCAAGATTGTCACGCCTGCCGCACTGGCGAGACATATCTCTACACTTGCCAGGATTCCGGCTGGAATAAGGCGTCATCCGACACAAAGAACAGATCGGCTTGGAGCAACGCTCGATCGCGTCGTTTATAGAGTGCGGCAAAGTCAAAAATCCTGAATCCGCGCGTAGCGAGGAAGCAGATGACATCATGCGCCAGGGGCGCGTTCTTGTAGATGCGCCTGAACGAAACCTCGACCTGGACAACCTTGCAGCGACGAAGGACCGAGGTTGCACCTGACAGCACGTCCAGTTCGGCTCCTTGAACATCAAGCTTCATCGCGTCTACGTCATGAAAGCCGCGCTCTGACAACAAGGCATCGAGGGTCTTTACCGGAACCCGCCGCGACTCGCCCCCCCACTCGCTCGAATAGATGCTCGTCTGGGGGCCGTGAACCCGCAGGGCCAACTCCCCTTCTTGACGCCCGAGGGCTCCCAACCAATACTGCACGGCCACGTGCTCCGATGACACGGCTCCTAACGCCGCCTCATTCTCATGCAGCGGATCAACCATCAGATACCGTGCCTTAGGATAGATGTGCAGCAGTTCCTTCGTCCATAGACCCGTGGACGCGCCGATGTCCACCAATTCGCGCGGGGCGAACCCCTTCTCTTTCAATGCCAACCACACCTGATCGTCGGAATCGGCCAATGTCTGGTGATGCACCAGACGGTGCGAACAGGTCTTCACAAGCAACGTGTTAAGCGCTGCCTTTAGTTTTTGGCGCATGTTGCTTCCTACCATCGCGATCAGCCCCTGAAGATAAATCCACTTTTGACGGCATACGCATTACGGAGAGCGGCGGCGAACCCATCTGCCAACAATCTGGCGAAGGACATCAGCCGCGCGGGCAAGGGCGCTGCTAGGGCTTGCGCTACCGTCTCCATGGCGTAACTCTCCTCGCGCACGATCCGCAATGCCCGACGGCAAGTCGAGTCATCAATCAGTTCTTTCCGGTATGCCGTCTGGACATCCAAGGCCATCTGCAACAGCAGACTCGTCCAATCCCGCGACCGACGCACATAATCCAACGACAACGACCGCGTCTTTTCGTTTGAACGCGATGAGACCACACCGCCGGCATGTTGACGGTAACGGACCAAAGTCTCGCCGATCAAGCGCACCTGACCCCCCAACAGTACCGCCCGAAAAGCCATGGCGGCATCAATCAACCGCAGCCCCGGCGCTGACAACGGGCCAAAGATGTCGAACAGCCGCCGGTGGTGGACGGAACATGTCCCCCACGCACCTGGCATCCGATGCCGGATGTTCCAGTCAACACCGGGTTTCAATACGGGCGCAAGGAAGGCGGATGGGACGGGGTTGCCGCTGGTATCCATCCAGGCGGCCTTGACGATAACGTAGTCCCGCGTGTCTGGCAGACGCCGCATGCACGCTTCGACGCGTCCCCGCAGCGATACGTCGTCCCCGTCGGCATAGGCAAACCACTCCCCCCGCGCCAGTGTCATGGCCTGGGTTGCGTTCCCCAGGATACCGAGATTGCGCTCATTGACCGTGACTCGCCAGGTATGGGGACCACGATAGGCAGCCACGAAATCGCGGATGATGGAAGCGGTGGCATCAGCGGAGGCGTCATCGCAGACCACGATTTCCAGCGGCGAATAGGTCTGTGCCGCAATTCCTGCCAACGCCTCGCGAATGTATGCCTCATGGTTAAAGGTCACCATGATTACGCTCACAAGTGGACGCTCACCGGAGGACGGCACTTCAGGATCTGGGAGAGCTTCGGTCATTGAACGCTCAGATTTGTCTGTTGCCTCGGGTGGCGACATACAGAACCGAACGGGGATGGATCCCGGCCCGCATGAACGCACTGTCACCAAACCAACCGGAGTCCAACTGCTCGACCGCGAACCCGGCCTCCTTGAGGCGCTCCAGAAATCCCGCCTTGGAGTACACGCGCACATGGTCGTCTTGCCCAAAACGACGCCACCGTTCCCGCGGATCGGTCACGGTCGGATCCTCGTCAATGGTGCCGCGGGACAGATCAATCGGCGCCATAATGATGGCTCGCGCGTTCGGCTTGAGCACCCGATAAACCTCCCGCAATGCGCGTCGGTCATCCTGCAGGTGCTCCAGCACATGCGAGAAGATGACGAAATCGTAGGTGCTGTCGGCGTAGATATGCATGTCCATCACATCCACGCGATCGTCGGCAAGCTGACTGTAAAGATCAGCCGAACGGTACCGCACATGCGGATACCGCTTTAGGAATCGTGTCAAGGGCGATGTGGGCGCGATATCCAGAACGTGGAAAGGGGTGTTCTGGCCCCAACCCGCAAGCACCTGTCTCAAGTAGAGCGCATAGAGGCGCGTTCGGTCGGCGGCTCCGCAACGGGGGCAGTGATAGGCCAGCACGTTGTTGGTTTCATACGTGAACAGAGACCATCTGACCTGATGGCGGTCACACTGTTCCAGATAGGATCGGTCAATCGTCTCAAATTGGAGGACACTCCGGCCGCATACCGGGCAGGCCAGCCGCGGCAACGCTCTACGACGGACATCAAGCCGCTGATGTAGCCAGTATGGCAACCACTGTTTCAGACTCCGTTTCAGCACGACAGTCACACTATGCTCCATGTCTGTGCCGAACAAATCGGTCCTGTAACGTGTTCCGCAGGTAGCGCTCGGCCTCCACCCCAAAAATACGACTCAATCCAAAATAGATCACGGCGCCTGTCAAGCACTGTACCGTCAACACAAGGAACGCACTACCTTTCAGCAGGTTAATGCTCCAGACCATGCATGCCATAAGAGCCGCCAGTAGCAACATGGGCCAGACGTCAGCCAGTTGTTGCCGAACCGAGTAACCGATGAGACGACTGTTAGGCCATGCGTTGATGAAAACACACGCGGGACTGAGCAGAGCCTGCCCGATTACCATGGCCATAACCCCATGCCGGTAGGTCAACACGATGACCAGAACGATCAAGGGCTTCTTGATGAATTCAAGCTTGAGGAGAATATCGCTACGCCCTGAGGCCAGCAGGACCTGCAAGTTGGCGTCGTGTAGCGGCCAGAAGGCAAACGTCACGCAGGACAGTTGGAGAAATGGGACGCAGGGGAGCCACTTATCGGTTAACAACAACGACACGAGCGGCTTGGCTACGGCGGCCAGGCCCAGCATGGCGGGAAAAACGAAGAACGTGCTGGTCAGGATCATGCGCCGTATCAGCGCGCGCATCTGCACTGTGTCGTCTTGACACCGAGACAGCGCGGGGAACAGAACACCCGAGATGGTTGCCGTCACGCTCGACATGGCGGTCATCGGAATGCTCTGCCCACGATTGTAATGCGCAATGGCCGTGGGGTTGTACAGCTTGCCGATAATCAGCGTATACAGGTTGGTAAAGAGTGTGTCGTTTAACGTGGCGGCCAGAATCTTCCAACTGTACTTGAACAATTGCCTGACGGACGACCAGCAGAAAACCAGGCGCGGGCGCCAGCCGATCAGAAACCAGCACCCGGCAACACTCGCAACACGGCTCGCCAGGCTGCCAAAGACCAGGCTCCAGAGCCCGTACCCTTGGTAGGCCATGCCAATCCCCACCACGCCATAGACCAGGATTCCTGCCGCGTTGACCCAAAAACTCGCCTTGAAGCGCATCTCCCGGGTCAAGACTGCGTTTTGTACTCCGTTTACGGCGCTGAAGATGAGCCCGAGCGCCATCCAGCGCAGGACTGCGACAAGAATCGGCTCTTTGTAGAAGAGCGAGATCGCCGGCGCGGCGATCCATAGTATGCAGTACAGCACAAGGGCAATGGCGAGGCTCAGATAGAAGACCGAGTTGAGATCCTGTTCGTCAATCGCTTGCTTTTGGATAACCGCCGTACCGAAGCCGCTGTTGACGAATACATTGGCCAGAAGCAGAAAGACCGTCAGGAGCGCGATGGTTCCAAAGTCTTTGGGTTCCAAGATCCGGGCCAGCACCACGGTCAGAACAAACTGAATTATCTGCGTTCCAAAGCGTTCGAGACCGCGCCAGAACAGACCGGACATCACCCGTTGTTTGAGCGGCGCAATCACCGGTAAGTCTGTCTACGCGCCTCTTCGCGGTTTCGCGGCATAGTAATCGAGGCACGCTTGGGGGTAGCGACGCGCCTTCATCTCCGAGATAAACTGGTCAACGGGATACGTCAGTGATCTCAACTCCATGTTGGCAGTGTCGGTGTCAAGCACAGCGAAAGCGATGACGTCAATCCACTTACGGTTCTGGCCCACACTCCCCGGATTAACGAGCGTGTGGCCCGAACACCGGCGTTGAAATTGGTGGTGAGAGTGGCCAATCAGCAGGTTCTCCGCAATCGAGATCTCGGTATCGGGATAGACGGTCCGCCCGCCGATTGTATGAACAGCACGAAAACCGGCGATACAGGTCTGTTTGGGAAGACCGTCTATACGTTCGGGGTGTGAGAAACAGGCGAAAGAGCATCGAAAGAACATCTGCACCAGGGGAATCTCGTCCGCGAGACTATCGTCGCCAAGGAACAGACGTTCGTGATTCCCCTCAATGGACACAATTCCCGGCAACTGTAGTACGAGTTCCAGGCACTCATCGTTCCAGGGGCCGTAATCTACAACATCTCCCAAACACAGATACGCGTCCGCTTCGTGCCTGGTCGCATCAATGAACCGTTCCAGCGCGACCAGATTGCCGTGCACATCGCTGAAAACCGCCACCCGCATCAAGCGCCCGCCCCGTTGCGTTCAAGCCATTCTCTGTACAAGGTCAACCCTTCGGCCAGCGGACGCGCCCTCAGCCCCAGCATGCGACGCGCCTTGTCCGTGGAGACGGGCGGGAAGCCGCGATCGGGGTGCGGCGACAGAGATTGGGCGACCTGGATCGCTACCTTTCTGTCGCCATAGATAGACGAGACATGCCGCGCGAGGTCCAGAAGCGAGGTTGACTCGCCCGCCGCCACATTGAAAACTCCCCTCGGTCCCATTTGAAGAACTGACGCCAAACAACGAGCGACGTCTTCTACATAGATGAAATTGTAGGTCGCGCCACCGCCATCCTTGATGTGTAACGGGCCTCCGGAAGCAGCCAACCGCAGAAACGACGGTATGACTTTGCGCGACGGCTCTCCGGGGCCGTATGGTGTGCCGATCCGAAGAACCGTGACATCCAGCCCGGTTCGGCGCATAACGTCGTTGAGATATACCTCCGCCGTGAGCTTGCTGGCCAAGTAACCGCTCGCAGGGCCAACAGGAAAAAGCGGATCCTCTTCGCGACAGGGACGATCACTGGGCGCGTACATATTGCCCGCCGACGCGAAGACAAAACGACGCACCCCCGCCGCCGCCGCCCGCAACGCAAGATTAAGCGTTGCATCGGCGTTGACCAAATGACAGCGCAATGTCGCCGAATGATCTGTGTGTGTCTGCGGGATATAGGCGGCAAGGTGACATACGCCCTGCACGTCGGCAAGCGCATCCGCTTGCGCGTGAGGGTCACAAACATCTCCACTCACCACCCTCGCGCAACGGGTCCACATGTCTTGAGAGGGATCGCCGGGTCCCTGCAAGACCGTTACGGCAGCACCTTCAGCCAGCAATACATCAACGACATGCCGTCCTAGAAAACCGGCCGCGCCGGTAACCAGCACTCGATGAACGGACCCAGACACGCCAGTAGTCACAGGACGACACCGTTTCCTTGCAGAACGCCGGAATCGCGCAGTTGAGCAATCCGCGCGTTGTCCACGACGAGCTCGTTCCAATAGCGCAGGATCGAGACCTCACGTACATGGAAGACAGGAGGGTGTCCTTCCAGGAGGTAGTCGGCGATCATCCGCGGTTCATTGAACCCAGCCAGCGCACGCGCCGCGGTGGTCCCCGAACAGCGCGCATTAATCTCAAACACATAGGGTATGCCATCCCTGACGCGAAGCTGGACATTGCATGCCCCAAATGGCTTCAAGGCCTCGACAATCGCCCGAACATGGCTTTCAAGCTTGGCATCCCTCACCGCAAACGCTTTGTAGGTGTCCCCATCCCGAAGCACCCGCCGCATCACGATTACTCCAGCGCACGTACCGCCAAGGGAAACGCTACCGCACGTGTACTCATCGCCTTCAATGTATTCCTGAACAATGCAGTTGTCCGCCTCGACTAAGCGTCGGTAAACGTCAAATTCTTTTGTCGAACGCACAACATAGGTATTCCTGGAACGAGCGCCGCCACATTGAGGCTTCAGGACTACAGGCCCCTTGATTGTGGTGACCTCCGCGAGCCGCCACGTTTCAGGAACCGCGTATCCATTTGCTTTGAGAAAGGCATTTGTCGCCAGTTTGTCATCGCATATGCGAATGACATCCGGCGAACTCACGACTGCTGTTACACCTTGTGCCTGGAATCGAGACGCATTTTCAGCCATTGGAAGAATTTCGACATCATGGCCCGCAAAGATCAGCTTGCAGCATTCTTTTGCGCATATATCCAACAGACGGTCCACAAATGCAGGATTGCTGGCGTAAACGCCCAGATATGCCTTATCAACCGCATGCAATCCAGCAGCCAACGGCTCGGAGTCGACTCCAACCACACGGTAGGGGCCACCGCTCAAAGCCTTCAAGACACTTTGGCCAACACCGCCTCCAACCCCTGTCACCATCACGGTCTTCATATGCAGTTTCTCTTCCCTGCACGCACGGCGTCCACAATCTGTCCCAAGGCACAGTCACCCAGGTCAGCATAGATCGGCAAGCAGAGAATCTGTTCGGCAACCCTTTCCGCAACCGGCAGCCGCCCAGGCAGTGCCGAAGGGAGTGTCCGATAGGTCGGAAACTGGCTGCACAACGGATAGAAGTAGCGGCGGGAAAAAATGCCATTCGCCTTCAGCTTCTCATAGAGCGCGTCCCGCGTCATGCCATAGACCTGCGCATCCACCAAGACGGGAAAATAGCCGTAGTTGTGCTTGACGCCCGGCTGGTCGTCCATCAGACGAAGACCGGGGACGCCCTGCAGATGCGCTCGATAATGGTCGGCGACCCGGCGCCGTTTGGCGATTTCGGCATCGACATACTTCAGTTGCAGCAGCCCATAGGCCGACCGTACCTCATCCACTTTGCCGTTGGTTCCGGGCGCTACCACCGTTACCTCGTCCTGAAACCCGAAGTTGCGTAGAAAATCGATGCGCCTTTTCAAGGCGGGGTCGTCGGTCACCAGCGCCCCGCCCTCCAGTGTGTTGAAGACTTTGGTGGCGTGGAAACTGAGCATGGAGAGGTCGCCCCACGACGCCACCGGTTGGCCGTCTTGCCGCACACCAAAGACATGCGCCGCGTCATAGAACAGCTTGAGTCCGTAGGTGTCCGCGACACGCTTCAACCGTTCGTGCCTGCAAGGATTGCCGTAAACATGCACAGGCAGGATAGCCGTGGTCCGAGGCGTTATCAGCGACTCCACTTTCTCGGGATCAAGGGTGAAGGACTCGGGCTCGATATCGCAGAACACCGGCGTGCAACCGTTGAGGTGGATCGCGTGGGTCGTCGCCACGAACGTGAAGGGCGTGGTGATGACCTCGCCGGTGATCCGCAACGCCTGCATGCCCGCCTGCAGCGCGATCATGCCATTCGTGAAGACACTGACGTATTTCACTCCGAGATAATCCGCAAGCGCCGCCTCGAACTGCTGGTGAAACTGACCGTTGTTGGTCAACCAACGCGAAGCCCAGATTTTCTCCAGATACGGAATGAACTCCGCCAACGGCGGAAGCGACGGGGACGTGACATGAATGGCGTTTGTCATCTTCACGACATCACTCGTTGGTAATACGCAATGGTTTCATTGGCGACACGACCCCATGAATAGCGTTGTTCGCAAAAACGGCCGGCGCGGGCGAGCGCTTCGCGCTGTCGGCTGTTAGCGAGCAAGTCGCAAAGTACTACCGCCAGTTCCGACGCGTTCAGTGGATTGAAATAGGCTACGGCATCGCCGACAACCTCTTCGAAACATGGGATACGACTGGCGACAACTGGGCAACCATAGTGCATCGCCTCCAGCAAGGGTATGCCGAAGCCCTCCGCGCGGGAGGGATAGACGAAGACGGTGGCATGGGCGTAGTACGTGGCCAGTCGAGCGTCGTCACCGGACACGAAACGGACACGGTCCGTCAAACCCGATGCGGCAATGCGTTCCTGCTCTGCCGGCGTGGGCGGCTGCCCGAAACACACCAGGCGGCAACTTCGACGCAGCATCGCACTTTCGGCCCAAGCCTCCAACACGGTCGTGAAGTTCTTGTAGGTCTGGCGCATGCCCACGAACAACACATAGGGTTCCGGCTCCGGGTTCAGTGCATCGGGAGATACGGTCAGGGAGTTCGCAAGATGGATGACCTCGGTCAGCGCTTCGGGCACTCCCAGAATTTCAATCACGTCGCGACGCGTCGCCTCCGAAATGCAGATCAAACCGGCAGCCGCCGCAGCCGACTGTCTCTTGGCCCGAAGATCAGACTGACGATGGGGGAAGAACTGCGGCAACTGCTGCGCGGTCATATCATAGAAAGTGTAAACCCGCCGGCCGCGGAATCGTCGCAAATGGGTCGTGTAACTCGTGGCATGGTAAATGTCGGCGGCGGTATTGCGTGCAAACCCTTCGAACAAAAGGTTGCTCGCCAGCAAGGCCAGCCGATGCGTAAACCGCACATCGGGCCGGGGCCATCCCCTGAACCGTGCCATGCGCGAGCGCTCATGCTCCAGCCCGTAACGATTCATGTGCAAGCCCATGAACAGTTCAACTGGGAGCTGATCGGGCAGACGCTTAATCATCTCCGTATAGTATCGCGATACACCACCGTGCCGGTACATCACAAAGGCAGTGTGATCAAACAGAATCCTGGGTTTCGCTGGGTGAATGGAACTGACAGACACAGACGCCTCTTGCTCAACCTTGGCTGGCCGCATGGATGCTTGCCGGACGATTGCACGTTCAACGCCGCATGCGCAACAGGCGATAGCCTTGATGGACCAACGGCCCCAGCAGCGGAATTGCCTTCACGCGCCCGCGAAACGTTTGTCGCAGACGGCGCGCCTCGAAATCGGCGCAGAATGGCTGTGCGGGCCAGTCGGCCTGTTTTGAGAATACTTCGGCGCTCGTCTTGCGGAAGACGGCGGTCTGACCCAGGTCGGCGGTCAACGACCACCGACCACGCTCAGCCAGCAGAAACTCTTTCAGAATGAGAACACTGCGCAATTGTGTGTCGTCGACAAGAACCGATCCGCCCACTTTCAGGTGCTCGGCCAGGAAGAACCAGTCCAGATAGGGAAACGGGAAGGCATGGGCTCCGTCAATCAGCACGGCATCAAGCGGCGGCGTCTGCAAGGCAGGCAGAACGTGCTGTGAAGCCGAGGCAACGAATCTCACTTTGTCGCACCCGATGCCGTGTCGTTCACACCAGTCGCGAATGCGTGCGTGCTCATTGCCGAAGGGCGAGATAGCCGTATGGCGCGCACCGCAAGAGGCGAAGACAACCGTCGAGTAACCCGCTCCCGTCTCCAACGTCACACTGTCGGGCTTAACGTTAGCGGCAAGCCAGTCGAGCACCGATTTCCGAATGGCCCAGTTGGTGGACTGTCCGTCTGGCGCGGTGTGGAAGAACGGTCTCTCCTCAAAGAGGCAAGTGACTGCGTCGTTGGGCTGCATTCCTGATTTCATGATTTCTGGAGTCCTGCTCGACCTGAATTCAACAATCGGGCTCTCGCATTAGTCACAAATGTCGGCATTCCTACAAAGTCGTCAGTGCGGCATACTTTGCCGGATGCGTCCTTTGGCGGTTCTCCAGGACGCGATCCCGGCGCCATTTTCCCATGAACACAAAGGACAAGAAAGGGCTAAGCTCCAACACCTTTGCCAAGGCAACGCACACATAGCATACGATTAGAGAAGTGCAGCCATAAATGATACATGCCAGTAGGTTGTTCATTCCGGCAAGTTGACAAGGCGCAGAATTTACACACATGCCGTGCGCCAGGTAAATGACGAGGGAATACCGACCAAACAGGGACGCTTGGCTGGAAACAATCTGCGACAGAGGGTATGACAAGCAATATTTAATCAGGACGATACTCGCGGAAATGCCCGTAACTTGTCGTAGGTAAGTGCTATACGGTAGTGAGTGCCGATTGGCGTTGACAAACAGGAGCACAGCCACGCAAATGGTCAGGCTGACGGCGCTGTTGAAAATCCTTGCGAAAACAGTTTGATTTCTCATGATGAAAACCCCGAAAGCAAAGGACGGTAAGTAGCTGTAACCGCAAGTCAACCATTGCAGGGCCCATGGTCCGGCCTTTTCAGAAGAGAGACCAAAACAACGATGCAGAAAGTGAGAGAGCGCTAGTATTGCGAGGGCGCACAGGCATTGCACAAGAGGACGAAAAGAAAATCGCGTGTGAAGATAATCAAACAGGCAGTAAAGAACATGCAGGTACAAAAGCGATGGCAGGAACCAAATCGCTGTGGATCCAATGACCAAGGATCGCGCATTACCCATAAAATCATAGCCGGCTTTGTATGGCTGCATAATAAATTGACCTAGAAAAACCCAGGCAGCAGCGGGAAGCAATAGACTGATAGCATGCTTGCGAATGTAGACTGAGTAACTCTTTGCCCGCTGCATTGAGATAAAGGCAGCACACCCAGCAAGAACGAAGAGCAGAGGCATGTGCAGAGAATAGATGTAATTGAAGATAGGTCTTGTTGCTTCCCCAGCTCCAACCAGAGAATGCCCCACGACGACAAGATAAATGCCAAACCCTTTGAGCACGTCGATCCACAGCAATCGGGACGAGCTTTGAGGCAGGGGTTGTTCAGCCGTTGGAGTCTGAGTGTCCATGTGTGACTTCAGGATCCGGAAAATAGTGAATGGCTTTGGATCTCGTTCCTTCGATCACCGTACGCGGAACTTGGCGGAGGTGTTCATGCCGAAGTTGTGGCAGTCTGTTCTGCCATTGAGCCAGCCTTCTGCCAACCCGCACACGAATCCGATTCGTTGACCAAGCTCGTTCATGATGCGTCGCGTTCAAGCCTCCTTGCGTCTGTCGCACATTGGTCCTGCTGCTCGCGCTTTCCAAAGCACATCTCGCAGAACCCGCCCAGCATTTCGTGAAAGTAGCGCTCGGTGTTGAGCCAGTTGCGGGTGGTGGGCAGGGGAAGACGGGAAAGGGTGTAGGGGGGAGAAGGCTCCCGGATCGCGTAGTCGCAGGAAGCGGGAAGAGGGTGAGAGCCATGTTGCGCGAAGAGACGGAGAGCACGGGGCAGATGCGAAGCGGAAGTCACCAGAATCAGGACGTTGGTGCGGGCCAGCGAGAGCGCGCGGGCAGTCTCTTCGGCCGTATCGCGGGCGTCTGTGAACATCGCGAGGCGCTCCGGCCCGAACCGGTACTGCGCGGCGTATTCTTCCAGGGCGACCTGCTTGTCGGCGGACGGCGAAAGGCCGGCCATCGAAATCAACAGGCGGCTGTCGGGAATGAGACGCGCCACGCGCGCGGCTTCCATCATGCGGGCCCGGAAAACGTCGTTGTCACGGAAACGCACGGGCAAATCGCTGTCCGGCGCCAGGCCCTGCCCCAACACAACGATGTCGCAGCCGCGCAGTCGCTCGCACTGTGCGGGGGTGGGATCGAAGGGAGGATATTGGCGCTCGAGGCGGTAGAGGGCGTTGTTCCCGATCCCGTACCCGAACGCCAGGAAGAGGACACCGGAGAGGAGACGTAGCAGGCTGCCGGTGCGCTTGAAGCGCGTCCAGTGTCTGATCATCCATCCCAGCAGAAACAGCTCCAGGACCAACGGCAGAGGCATGAGGAACTGGCCAAGAATGCGCTTGAGGAGGTGCGGAAGCATGGGGTTATTGGGCGATGTCCGGCAGGTCTTTTGCCATCCGGCGTTCGGGATTCTGCGCCAGTGCAAACAGCTTCATGGCGATCAAATCTCTCAGCGCGGGGAACCTGACCGTTTTCCCGCCTACCACCCCCTGCTCCGCTCGCGAAAGCAGTTGCCCCATGGTATCCGCGTCCACTTGCAGGACGTCAACTCGCAGTAAAGCCCCGGCACGGTGCAGGAACATCACGTTCTCATGTACCGTGACATTCGTGAACCCCTCCCGTTTCATGATCTCCCGCACATCGTCCCGCCGGTCGTCCAGGATCATCAGGTCAATATCCAGCGTGCTGCGCGAGAAGCCGTAGTGATTGACCGCAAATCCGCCGATCAGGAGGCAATCTGTGCCCGCCGGCGCCAGCACGTCGGCGACCACGCGGAAGACGTCTTGCAACGTGTTGTCGTGTTCTGCCGGCATTACAACCACTTGAGAGTTGGGCGTTGAACGTTACGCGTTGAACGTTCTTGCATTCCGCCGGTCACCGACCACGTCATTGAGGATGTCGTCAAGGCGAAGGCGGGGAGCGAAGCCGATCAGTTTGGCCGCCAGCGTCAGATCAGGAACGCGGCGCACCATGTCCTCGAAACCCTCTTCGTAGGCCACATCGTAGGGAATATGCCGGATCGGCGAGGCGGAACCGGTCAGGCTTTTGATGCGTTCCGCCAACGCGTTGATCGTGATCTCCTCGGGGTTGCCGATGTTCACCACCCGGCCGAAAGCATCGCGGCACTCCGTCAGTTTGACCAGGGCGTCCACAACGTCGTGCACATGACAGAAGCAGCGGCTCTGCGTGCCGTCGCCATAGACGGTGATCGGTTCGCCACTCAGCGCCTGGTTCACGAAACGCGGGATCACCATGCCATAACGGCCGGTTTGGCGCGGCCCGACCGTGTTGAAGAGGCGCGGGCAGATCACCGGCAGGCGGGTCTCGTGCCAATGCGCCAGCGCCAGGAATTCGTCCATGGCCTTGGCGCCGGCATAGGCCCAGCGACGAATGGCGGTTGCGCCCTGGACTGTGTCGTCGTTTTCGGAGAAAGGAACCTTGCTGCCCTTGCCATAGACCTCGGAGGTCGAAGTGACCAGAAAACGCTTGCGGAAGCGGGCGGCCGCATCCAGGACTATCTCGGTCCCGCCCATGATGGTCTTGATGGCCTTGACGGGTTGCTCGATCACCAGTTTCACGCCCACGGCGGAGGCGAGGTGGAAGACCGCATCCGCCGGCTTGACCAGTTCCTCGACGCGTTCGCGATTGAGCACCGTGTCTATGACCATGCGAAAGGACGGGTTGCCTTCCAGGTGCCCGACGTTGGCGTAGGCGCCGGTCGAGAGGTCGTCGAGCACGGTGACGTTGTGCCCGTCGCGCAGGAGCCGCTCGCAAAGATGCGAGCCGATGAAACCGGCGCCACCTGTGACCAGAAAGTGCATCTACGCTTGGGAGTTGGGGAATACGTTCAACGCTGAACGCTCAACGTTTGCGTCTTCCGCCTTGGCACAAAGGCGGGAGCGCAGGCCAGGGCGATGAACCATACCGACATGATCGCGATGCTGCGAAAAGGCAAGTCTATGAGACTGTGCAGGACCGTGGCGGTCGTGCCCGCCAGAATCGCCCACACGATCGGCGAGACGCGCATGAACCAGCCCCTCGGTTTTTTGCCCGTGTCATCCGGTGGCATCTGAGCCAGCCTGATCCAGAGTTGGGCAACCAGCGTGAAGATCAGCGCCAGCATCAGGCCAGCGCCGACGATGCCATGCTCGCATAGGTACTGAATCGGGTCATTGTGCACATTGGCTCGACCCGCGTTGCGCAGATAGTCCCAGTGTTCCTTTCCCAGGTAGAGCGCCACGTAGCGCCGGAAACCCCATCCGCCCACGCCAACCCAGGGATAGTCCTGCCAGATATCCATGGCGGCATTCGACAGCAGTTGGCGGTCGCCGACAAACTCCTCGTGCAACTTCAGCAGATTGACCGTCCTGACCTCCTTGCGTACGGGATTGTTGGGCACGGCAAAATAAAGCAACGCACCGAGCGCCAGAACAACCGTGGCGCCGATGCCCAAACAGAGCTTGTCACTTGGTCTGATCCGCGGCCAGAGATAGAGCAGGCCGTAGGTGCTACCCGCCAGCAGAAGCGCGCCGGTCAGCACGATAGCCGCACGGCTGAGCGAGAAGATCGCCCCCAGGGCGTTCAGTGCCAGAGTCAGACCCAACCACCAAACGTGCCGCCGGCCCTCTTCGCCGGACCACGAGTACAGCAACAGTCCGCCGCTCAGCGCGGTCAGCAACGTGAAGTAGGCCCCGGCATGGTTGGGGTACCCGAAGGTAGAGAAGAAAAAGGTGCCGACTTCCCTGACCCAGAACAGCTTCCCCGTTCCCGTGGCGAATTGCAGCAGCCCCAGAATCGAGAGCAGCGCGCCATTGACCACAATCAGCCGCAGCAACAGCAGTTTGCCGGCCCGGTTCGTGCCATGCCGTACGGCCAGCAGAATGGCGTAGACCGTCAAGCCCCAGAGCAGCACTTGCAGCGCCTCGGCACGTACCACGCAGAAGGGCCATCCATCCCAGGGCGGCGGCGCGTAGGCCCAGGAAGCCGTCGCCGCTTCGTACTTCAACTCGCGCGGTCCGTTCAGCCATTGGATCGCCAGAAAAACGACCAGGACCGCCCCGATGTAGAGCACCGGGTCGCGCAACAACCCGCGCCTTTGCCTGCGCCAGGCGTCTTTAGGTCGGTCGGCGCTGTGCGAGGGCGGCAGGAGGAACATCATCTCAAGCATGCCCAGCGCCAACCACGGCAGCGCCCAGAAATAGGCCGGCGCCGAGCCGCCGCGCGCCCAGGAAGCATAGGCTACCAACAGCGCCAGGTGTAGCGCCACGCCGTATCGTAGAAGTATATTGACCACGAATTCCTGACGGCGTCTGGGTAGACTCCGTCCCCGTCAGTTATGCGGATCGGTCATCCGACCGGTGCACGCAAACCTATGTTCCGCAAGACTTTACGCAGCGCGCCGGCACAGCCAGCGGGCCTCCGGACACGCAGCACCTTTGTTCGTCCGATTGACTCATTATGCTATCATGTCCGCTCCTGGCCTGCATGCCCAAAATTCACCTGCCCAGAATTCGCTGACCATGGTGCCATTGCCTTCCAAGGCCTCTTCTGCGATACTTCGGCGGCGTGCGAATCCAAATTCTTCCATCTCTGTTGGCGGCCGATTTCGGGCGGCTGGCGGACGAGGTCCAGCGGGCCGAGGCCGCCGGCGGCGATGCCTTGCACCTGGATATCATGGACGGTCACTTCGTTCCGAACCTCAGTTTCGGTCCTGACGTCGTGGCCATGGCACGGCGTGTCTCCAAACTGCCGCTGAACGTCCATCTGATGCTCACGCACCCCCAGAATTACGTCGAACGCTTCGCCAAGGCCGGCGCCGATGCCATCTCCATCCATGTCGAGGCCGATTGTGACGTGGCCGCCACGCTGGGGCACATCCGCAAACTGGGGCTTCCCGCCGGACTGACCCTCAAGCCGGCCACCCCTGCCGCCGCGGTCGCTCCCTTCCTGGGCCAATTCGCCTACATCCTCGTCATGACGGTCGAGCCCGGTTACGGCGGACAGGCCTTCATGGCGGAGATGATGCCCAAGATCAAGGACATCCGTAGGCTCTCCAACAGCGCGCCTTCAGGTCCCTTCGACATCATGGTAGACGGCGGCATCAATGCCAGAACCGCCGCCGTCTGCGCCGCGGCCGGCGCCAACCTCTTTGTCGCCGGCAACTCGCTCTTCACCGCTACCGATATGGGCGCCGCCGTCGTTGCCATGCGCCAGGGAGCGGCGGCCGCGGCCGCGCAGGGATAGCCATCGTCACATGGATCAGACCATCTCCAACACGCGCAATTTCTGCATCATTGCCCACATTGACCACGGCAAGACGACGCTCTCGGACCGCATCCTGGAACTCACTAAGACGGTGGACCAACGGCTGATGCGCGAGCAGACCCTCGATGCCATGGACCTGGAGCGCGAACGCGGCATCACCATCAAGAGTCACCCGGTCTCGATGCTCTATACCGCGCGCGACGGTCAGACCTATCGCCTCAACCTGATTGACACGCCGGGGCACGTGGACTTCGCCTACGAGGTTTCGCGCAGCATGCGCGCCTGCGAAGGCGCCATCCTGGTGGTGGACGCCACCCAGGGGGTCGAGGCGCAGACCGTCGCCAACGCCTACCTGGCCGTGGACAACCGTCTCGAGATCATCCCCGTCCTGAATAAGGTGGACATGGCCGGCGCCGACATCGAGGGCGTCTCGCGCCAGATCGAGGAGCTGCTCGGAATCAGCATGGGCGAGCACCTGCACATCAGCGCCAAGACCGGCCAGAACGTCCCCGAAGTGCTCGAGGCGGTGGTGCGGCACGTCCCGCCGCCCACCACGCGCGGGGACGGCGCGCCGCTGCGCGCGCTGGTCTTCGACTCGACCTTCGACGAGTATCGCGGCGTGATCGTCTACGTCCGCGTCGTGGATGGCTCGCTGCGCGCCGGCGATAGCGTACGCTTCATGAGCAGCGGCCTCACCACACAACTGCGCGAAGTCGGCATCTTCAGCCCCGGCCAGAAGCCGGTGGAGCGCCTGGACGCGGGACAGGTGGGCTACCTGGCCGGCACCATCAAGGACCCCAAGGACGTCAAAGACGGCGACACCATCACCTCCAGCCGCGACGGCGCCGGCGAACCGCTGCCCGGCTACAAGGAGGTCCGGCCGATGGTCTTCAGCGGCATCTATCCGGTCGGCTCGGAGGACTTCGAGAAGGTGCGCCAGGGCCTCGAAAAACTGCACCTCAACGACTCCGCCTTCACCTTCCATCCGGAGAGTTCAGTCGCCCTGGGCTTCGGCTTCCGCTGCGGTTTCCTGGGACTGCTGCACATGGACGTGGTGCAGGAGCGCCTGCGGCGGGAGTTCGACCTCGATATTATCAACACCCACCCCTCCGTGGTCTACCGCGTGCTGATGAGCGACGGCAAGACGATCGAGGTGGACAATCCCGTCCACCTCCCCGATGTCACGCGCATCACGCGCATCGAGGAGCCCGTCATACGCGCCACCATCATCTGCCCCGGCGATATCATCGGCGATATCATCAGGCTGTTGACGGAGCGGCGCGGCGAACTGCGCGCCACGGAAAGCGTAGACGCCAAACGGGTGATGCTCACGTGCATGTTGCCGCTGAACGAAATCCTGATAGACTTCCACGACATGCTCAAATCGGTCAGCCGCGGCTACGCCTCGATGGACTACGAGCCCACCGGCTACCAGCCCGCCGACATCGTCAAGATGGACATTCTGCTGAACGGCGAACCGGTGGACGCCTTTGCCTGCATGGTGCACCGCGACAAGGCGGTGGCGCGCGGACGTCAGATCTGCAAGGCGCTGGCCGAGTCCATTCCGCCGCACATGTTCAAAATACCCGTGCAGGCGGCCATCGGCCGCAACATCATCGCGCGCGAGGACATCCGTTCATTCCGCAAGGATGTGCTGGCCAAGCTCTACGGCGGCGACGTCACCCGCAAACAGAAGCTGCTGAAGAAGCAGAAAGAAGGCAAGAAGCGCATGAAGGAATTCGGATCGGTCCATGTCCCCCAGTCCGCCTTCATCGCCGTGCTGAAGGGCACGGCCACGTAGCAGTGGCCGCGCCCCCGCGGCCGCGGGCAACCAACGGCCAGAGGAGACCCACCCGTGTTCCAGAAATATTTCCGAACTCGCGCGGCACGCAAGCGACTGCGCGACTTGACCTCCCACGCGCGCGGCCTGCGCCACTATCGCCGCGACCTCATGCCGGCCGGCGCGGAAGAGCGCCTTGCCGCCGTTATCGCCGCGGCGGAGCGGACCGCGCGGCGCGGGACGCCGGCAGCGGTGGCTGACCAGGCCGCCACACTGGAGAAGGAACTCGATCCGTGGCCACCGCCGCGCCGCGGCGGTTGGAGCGAAAACTACGAGGTGCTGCTGGTCGCCTTCGGCGTGGCCATGGCCTTCCGCTGCTACTTCTTCCAGCCCTTCAAGATTCCCACCGGATCGATGCAGCCGACCCTCTACGGCATTCACTCGGAAGAGCGTGCCGCTCCCGGCTGGCTCGACCGCCTGCCGCTCAAGCCCTTCAAGTGGATCGTGACCGGCGACTGGTACCGCGAAGTGCGCGTCGGCGCGGGCGGACAGGTGATTCCGCTCTATCAGGATGACCGCAAGCCCGGCTACATCGGCCTGCAGGTGGCCGGCCGCCGCTACTACGTCCCCGCCGATGCCGTGCGCGACCGTGGCGCCATCCGGCTGAACCGCGATATGCGCGTCGAGTCCGGCGCCCTGCTCTGGGCCGGGATCGTGCACTCAGGCGACCACGTTTTCGTCAATCGCGTAGCCTGGAACTTCCGCCGTCCGCGACGCGGCGAAGTCATGGTCTTCTCGACGCGCGGCATCCGCGGCCTGCCTCCCGGCACGCACTACATCAAACGCATGACGGGGCTTCCCGGCCAGACGTTGGCGATCCAACCGCCTGACCTGCTGGTCAACGGCCAGATCGTCACCGAGCCGTATACCGTGGCGCGCGTCGCCCGCCGCGAGAAACTAGCCGCTTGGGCGCCGCCCTACGCGGGCTACCAGCTCATCGGCGAGCAGCCCGCCGAGTATGCCGCCGCCCTGCGCCGGCCGGGAGACCAGGTGGTGCTGGGCGCGGACGAGTACTACGCCATGGGCGACAATACCCTCAACAGCCGCGACAGCCGCTATTGGGGCCCAGTGCCCGAACGCAACCTGCTCGGCCCGGCCTGCCTGGTCTACTGGCCGTTTCTGTCGCCAAGATTCGGCGCGATAGACTAGCCTCGCTTCGGGCACTTCTTAAGGCAGAGGAACCAGTCCAGACACTTGACGTCCGGGTCCGGCTTCTCCATGCGCTGCTTGGCCACGCCGCAGGAGCCGGGGGGCGGCACAATCACATCCTCGCCTGGCTGCCAATTCGCCGGCGTCGCGATCTTGAACTGCTCGGCATACTGCAGCGAAACCACCAGCCGCTTGATCTCCTGCATGTTGCGCCCGTTGGAAGAGGGGTAGAAAAGCACCGCGCGCACGACGGCGTTGGGGTCTATGATGAAGACCGCCCGCACAGCCTGGGTATTGCTGGAACCCGGTTGCAGCATGCCATAGGTCTTGGCCACTTCCATGCTCAGGTCGGCGATAACCGGGAAGGTCACTTCCACGCCCTTCATGCCTTTGTACTCGATCTTCTCCTTGATCGTTCGCAGCCAGGCAATGTGGCTGAAGTGACTGTCAATCGAAAGACCGAGCAGCTTGCAGTTCAGCGCCTCGAACTCCGGCTGCATGGTCGCGAAGGTCATGAATTCGGTCGTGCAGACCGGCGTGAAGTCGGCCGGGTGCGAGAAGAACACCACCCACTTGCCTTTGAAATCTTCGGGGAAGTTGATGGGGCCCTGCGTCGTCTCCGCCTTGAAGGCCGGTGCCTTGTCGCCGATCAACGGTATCCGGTTGCTCTGTGCGTCCATGGTGTTTAGTCCTCTCTTTGGTTGCTTACCAAGCAGTCTTCTTGGTAATAATTTGCAACTAGTCTATACTATTAAGTCTGAGAATGCAACCCCCCCCGAAGCACGTTCCACTGCGTGAGTTGAGAGTCGAGAGTTGAGCGTTCGGCGTTGAGCGTTTTTCCCGGTTCTAGTGTAAGACGACCCGGTTAAGGGTATCCGTTTAAGCGTGGCGGTTAAGTGCGCTCCGCCAAAACCGCCCTCCGACAGTTGACTTCCCCCAGGTACGGCGCTAGCTTCCCTCCCATGCGCTATGTCACCTACGTCGGCGGTTACACGGATGCGCGCCACCAGGGCATCCATATTCTCGTGACCGATGCCGATACCGGAGAGATGCGCGCTGCGGGGATGGCCGAAGGGGTCGAGAACCCAACCTACCTGACCCTCAACCGTCGGCATACGCGGCTCTATACATCACAAAGCATCCCGCCATATGGCACGGAGGGATACACGGGGGCCGTGGCCGTCTATGCCGTGAGGGGTCTGGAACTGCAGTTGCTGGCGGTACGCCCCACGTGCTCCACCGTGCCCTGTTACGTAGCTCTGGATCCCACGGAGACAGCGCTAGTTTTTGCCGAATACCACGGCGCCCTTTGCGGCGTCCTTGGGCTGACGGACGATGGCATCTTTCAGGACACCCCGGCCGTCACCATCCGCCACAGCGGTCACGGCCCGCGCCGCGACCGGCAGGATCGCGCCCACGCCCACTGCGCCGAGGTCACCCCAGACGGCCGCCGACTCTGCGTCTGTGACTTGGGACTGGACCGGGTGGTGGTCTACGACTTCGCCAACTGGCGTGCCGGACTACGCCGTTGCGAGCGCGCCACCTTTGTTGCCGCCCCTGGTGCCGGCCCGCGCCATCTCGTCTTCCGCCCTGATGGACGCCAGGTCTTCCTGCTGAACGAACTCGACAACACGGTTGTGTCGCTGGTCCGACGCGACGGGGGGTTCGATGCGGTGCGGACGCTAAGCACCTTGCCTGCCGGTTTCCACGGCGAGAGTAAGGCCGCCGCCATCAAAATCTCGGAGGATGGGCGCTTACTGTTCGCCAGCAACCGCGGACACGACAGTATCGTCACCTGCGCCATCGCCGCCGGCAGCGGTGACCTTGTCGTCATGGCGGTTTCGCCCCTGACCGGCCGTTTCCCGCGAGACTTCCAGTTCGCGCCGGGCGGTAGCGTGGCCCTGGTGGGGCATGAGCTATCGCATGAGATCGCGGCCTATGCCTTCGATCCCGCCGGCGGCGGCCTAACACCATTACCGAGCCGCTACGCCATGCACCGTCCCACCTGCATCAAGTTCGGCGCGTCGGTTTTTTAGTCAGTTTGGCCCTGGCTTCGCCGGGCGTCAGGCCGCGAACCGCCAGCAGCGCCGCTTTGGTGGCTTTGCGCAGTTGCAGCATGCCTGGCTTGCTTTCCCACTTGTAGACCGTGTTGTGGCCTACGCCCACGAGCTTCGCGAAGGACTCCTGTGGCAGCCCGAGTTTCAGGCGCAGGCTGCGCACGCCCTTACCGCTGATCCAGTTGCGCGTGGTTTTGGGTGCCTCGTCGCTCGACGCCGGTGCGGGCGCCTTGGCCAGCATGGCGGCCATGCGCTTATTCTGCTGCTCCAGCAGTGCCAGACGCCGCTTCAGTTCAGCCACCGCGTGCCGCGCGCCGGTCGCCGGCTTGCGCAGGGGCGCCATGATCTGCCGGGCCTCTTTACGCGCAATGCGGCTGATTTCGTCCTTCAACACCTTGGCAATATTAGACATGTTTACTCCCCGGGCTCGATGAACGGCACGTTATCATACGCAAACATCCCCTCTTTGCAAGGCAGAAACGCAGAAACGCGGATCCCTGAACTGCGAGAGTTGCGCACTGGCGCCACCGAACCATGCACGTTGATTGCGCAGAGACGGCTCGCGAGTACGCTCGCCCTTCTCCACCAGTTTGTCGATGCGCGAGTGAACGAGCGTATGGGAGAGGCTCTGCCGAGCCGCAAGGGCGAGCGCATGTGTGGGCGGCAGTGGAAGCTGCAACTCTCGCAGTTTTGGGGTGACCACTTGGGATCTGAAAGTGGAACGCGACACGCGAGCGGAGCATTTCCGGACGCTGGAACGCTGGTGCCGCAGTTCCCGCGGGCACGCGGCTGCGTTCGCCACGCTGGCGGCCGGGAACGAGCCCGTCAAGTCAGGTCTCACCGCAATTCCGCCGCACGCCTTGGGTGGACACGTTCTGTGACGGTCAACAAAAAAAGAACAGCACGCCTCGTCCGAGGCGTGCTGTTGCATACGCATACTGTGAATTCGCTAGCTCGACTGTGCCAATCAGCCACCAGCCGCTGGCGCCGCCTCGTTGCCAGCAGGCAACGCATGCGGGTACGCTTCGGTTGTAGCGTCGCACGTAGGATCTTCCTCCATTGAGCCTATATCGTAGGCTCCACCAGCTCTGCACTCAGGAGTGTGCTTAATGTATGCCGGAACCAACGTGGCCAAGTCCGTGGGAGCATCATTATCGTTCTCCATCGCGTACAACTCTTTCGCGCCTTCAATGACACGCAGATTGTCTATACATGCGTTCATGATAGACTGATTGCGCGCCTTCAGGAAGTTCGGGATGGCGATCGCGGCCAAGAGGCCGATGATCAGCACCACGATCATGATCTCAACCAATGTGAAACCCTTCTTGTTCATGTTACTGTTCCTTAGGTGTGTTCCAGTTCATGAAAAGCGGCGGAGGCGTCCACTCGGAAATCCCACTCACCGCTTTTACGGAAATAATGAAGCACTGGGCATGCCAAGGCCGCGTCGCCGGCGAAAAGGCGTGGAATATGGGTTCAAAGAGCTTTAATCGCGGCGACGGGCGGCGGAGGCGGCACGCATCTTTGCATAAATGAGAAAACGCGGAGATCACAAGTAAATGAACGGCACGTCGACATATGCGGCTGACGATTCGGTCGCAGACCAATCGTTCACCGTTGCCGTCGCCGATATCGTGCCACCGAAAACGCCAGAGCCCTGCGCAGGACGCAGCGTACGGTACTTCCCACAACAATCTGCGAAAATCTGCGTGAATCTGCGGTTACTCTTGTGAATTCAGAGCTCTGAGTTGAGCGTTCGGCAATGGACACGGATGCCGGGAAGGAATAATCTCGTGCGCATGAGTTCGGAGAGCGCGATTGCATGAAGACCTCCAAGCCAAGGCAGCACCAAGCCAATTCCGACGCCTGGGGACAGGCCCAGTGGATCTGGCTCCCTCCCGATGGCCCCGCCTCCGACGTCCACGCACTGGCCCGCAAATGCTTCGCCCTGGATCGCGCGGTGCGCTCAGCGCGTTGCCGCATCAGCGCCAACAGCAGCTACGAACTGTATGTGAACGGCGTCTGGGTCGGGCGCGGGCCGATCCGCTCGTGGCCCTCATGGCAGTATTTCGACGAGTATGACCTCACCGCGCTGCTGTCCCCCGGACGAAATGTCCTGGCCGTGCACGCTTACCATCACGGTACGGAGCACATCGGAGCGCTCGAGCAGTTCGCCGGTCCGGGAGGACTGCTGGTCCACCTGACGGCCACCGGCGAGGACGGCCGCCGGCAGGAGGTCGTCAGCGATGCCTCCTGGCGCCTGTGCCGCCACCCGGCTTACGCCATCGAGGCGGGTTTCGTAACCTGGCACCGCCAGGACTATAAGGAGACCTTCGACGCGCGCCTCGAGCCGGTCCGATGGCGCGAGGCGTGCTTTGACGACGGCGACTGGAAACAGGCGACGGTAGTGGGTTCCGTGCCGTGCGAAGCCTGGCCAAGACTGCTCCCGCGCCCCTTCCCGCCTTTTACACGCGAAACCGTCAGGCCGGTCAACGTTTTCGGCCATCTCAGCGGCTGCGCCTATGGTTTCACGCCTCACGACATCCGCCGGCCCGAAGCCCTCACGCTCGAGACGGACGCCGTGACGGAAATTGAACCGCTGCATGAGGACTTCGAGGTCCAACTGATGTTGGACTTCGGACGAACGGTTGTTGGACGATTCCACCTGGAGATCGAGGACTGCGGCGGTGGCGAGGTGTGGGTATCGTATGGCGAATCGCTCAACCTGACGCGCGTGGACCGCCTGATCCTGCGACCCGGTTCGCAGCACTGGCAGCCCTGCGAGCGGCGCCTGGCGCGCTACGCGCTCCTGACCTTCCGGAACCTGCGCGGGGTCTTGAAGCTGCGGCGGGCCTGGTTCGAGCTGACGACCTACCCCGTGCGCGAAGCCGGCGCGTTCAAGTGCAGCGACGCCAGGCTCAACCGCATCTGGGAGACGGGCCGATGGACGCTGCGCCTCAACATGCACGACCATTTCGAGGACTGCCCCTGGCGCGAACAAACCCTCTATTCGGGCGACCTGCGCGTGTCCGCGCTGCTTGCCTACCACGCCTTCGGCGACTACGCGCTGGCCCGCGAATCGCTCATCAAGATGGCCCGCATTCAGCGCGCCGAGGGCGTCATCCCCAACCACGGGCCGGTGCCGTGCAACTGGAAACGCTGGATTCCCGAGTACACCGCGCTGTGGGTGATGGCGCTGGACGACTACTGGATGCACTCCGGTGACCGCGAGTTGATCAACTCCCTATGGCCCAACGCGAAGGCGGCTCTGGCGTGGTATCGCTCGTGGCGGGATGAACGCGGCCTGATGCGACAACTTCCAGGCGACAGCCGCGCGGACTTCGTGGACAACCTGGCCGGCATCCGTCAGGACGGACAGGTGCTGGCAGTGCAGTGCTTCTACTATATGGCGCTAAAGGCCGCAGAACGACTGGCGGACGTGGCAAAGGATCCGGAAGCGGGGGTGGCGGCGCGTGGCGCGGCGGAGGCTCTGCACGCTGCCGTAAATGCGCTTTTCTGGAACGAGTCTCTGCACGGCTACGCCGATTGTCTGCCCGAACGCGGCGAGGCGGGCCGGCACGCGACCGCCGATGTCGCCGCGTCCGAACGGGGGCGTTATCCGTTGAGCGCCATCACCAACGGGCTGGTGCTGTATGCCGGCCTGGCGCCGCCCGAGCGGCGAAAACAGGTGGAGCCCCTGCTGCCGGGCGGCCGGCTCGCAAATCCGGCGCGCTCCGGCTACATGAACTACTACCTTGCCGAGGTTCTGTTCGGGACCGGCCGCGCAGCAGATGCGCTGAAGCTGATCCGCGACTACTGGGGCGGCATGCTCGATCGCGGCGCGACCACATTCTGGGAAGTCTTCGATCCGGAGACCCCCGGGGGACAACTACCGGACCGCATGTGGTCGCTCTGTCACGAATTCTGCTGCGGCCCCGTGCATAGTCTGCCGCGGCATGTGCTTGGCGTTCAGCCTCGCGAAGCGGGTTTCCGGAAAGTGCTGATCGAGCCCTTGACGGTGGACTTGACTTGGGCTGAAGGATGCGTGCCAACGCCGCTGGGCGATATCGGCGTAACTTGGAGGTTGCACGAGAGCGACAGGCGCCTGGAGCTGGCGGTCGCCCATCCCGCCGGCATGGCGGTGGAGGTAGCGCTGCCGGCCTCGGCAGCCGTGACAAAGGCCGACGGCGGGCAGGTTACGCAGGCGCAGGATGGAAGCGTGCGCCTGCGCTTTTGCGCATCACCGAGAGGTCGCACACGACGCTTGGCGGCGAATCTTCCCAAGTGCGGCTGATTCTCAATGTTGCGAAGTCAGAGGCTGTGCCTGCCGTCAAAATCGGAGAAACTGGCGCTCCGTCTGCAGTCGCACCCGTAGGGCATGTTTTGTGCTAATATTTAGGAGTATGGCACTGTGCACGTTGACTTAGCGACTCGGAAGAACAGGCGCCGAGCGGGTGTATCGGTACTGGAGGTGCTGATCTCGATTGTGCTGCTGGTACTGATCCTGGCCGGCGCCTACATGATGGTGAGTCAGTGCGCGCAACTGCTTCTGACGGGGCGCGATCATTATGTGGCCACGACGCTTTGTCTGGCGCGCATCGAACGGGCGCGAAACGTGGATTACAATCTGCTGATAATGCTCAACGAAAAGACCCCCGTAATCGTGGATCAAGACGGCAATATCAGCCCGGATGGCCGGTTCAGACGTAAGACGGATGTGAGTGCCAATTGGCCGGCGAATGGTCTGACCATGGTGGTTGTCAAGGTTCAGATCAAGAACCGGCGCACCAACAAATTCGATGCCAAGAACTATGAGACAATGTCCTGCTATTATACCGTGTATCTGACACCCGTAGGCTCGTAGAGGAAGCAGCCATGCATGCGGAATCGGACAGAGAACGCGGGTTCACCATTGTCGAGATGGTGATCGCGGCAATGCTGGTGGCGGTAGCGACGGCCCTGGGTATGTACGGCTGGATGAACGTGGTGCGCGGCGAAAGGCGCAACTCGACCCAGGCCGAATTGGACATCAGCGTGCGCACCGCCATCGAGCGCATTCGCGCCGAGACACGTCTCTCGGCCATAGACAAAATGGTCTATTTCCCTGATGGTCCCGGTCCCTACAAGGCCATCAGTTTCCCTGCCGCTTTCGACCGCGATGAAGACGGGTTGACGCCCACGGTGGATGACGGCACCAAGATTCTGTGGGACTCGACCGTAATCTACCATGTCGCCGCGGGCGAACCGGATAAGCTGATGCGGACCGTCTTCACGAATCGTGACAACGGCATGTCGGACGATGAACGCCGCACGCAACTCGCCAGCGTGGTCGCGAACGGCAACGGCGAAGGCGCTGAAGGCGTAGGCGAGACCGCCAGTTCGCGCGTGATCTTCGCCAACTTCTTCGACTGGAGCATCGATCCCACCGCCGGCGACTTCGACGCCTACGCCAGCCGACTTGGACGATCCGCGCGGGCCATGGGATCGGCGAGACTCAGTCCCGGCAATCACATCTTCACCTTCACTTGCGTCGGCAAGAACACAAGCAGCTCGGGCTACAAGTTGGGACTGGACACACTGTGCGTCTCCGCCACCGGACATCACCGCGAAGCCGAAGACCAGACCGCTTCCGCCTCCCCCACCGTCGAGCGAGCTTACAGCTTGGGCTGGAGCGGCCATAATCACGCGCTGGTTCCCGCCATAAACAAGAACGCGACGCTCACGCTCACAATGGCCAACGACCGCTGGGAAGAGACCAACTTCGACTACCGGCAGGGCCAGGGCACCGGGCACGTCGCGCCAAGATTCGACTTCGCGCGGAAAGACATCGTAATGGAAGTGACCGGTTCGGGCGTGGTCTGGAATGCCAGCGAACAGACTTACGACGCCGACCCGCCGAACGCCATCGCCTCCAACGTCAACTACAGCGCCTTCCGCGTGCTGATTCGCGGCGGCGTTGACGGCGCGATCAGGCATGACGGCAGACTGCTGACGTATGCCGACACGCTCCCGAGCCCGCTGCCGAGTCCGCCCAATAGTTATGTGCGCATTCGCGTACCGCCGGGCGCAAGCCTCGGCACACCCTCCGCCACGATTACGGAGGCCAAGGACTTGACGTCGCTTGACGGGCGTAGCGGCGCGCCGGTGCGAAGACTGCAACTGTACCCGGATCCTGCCGACGCCGGCTGCGTGCTGGGCGTCCTCCGCCAGCGTGACACGGACAACAATGCCGTGACGTACATGAACATAGACCACACCAACAGTTACGTCGTGACATTCTGGATCTATAACGCCACCGGCTTGGTGACATGGGACAACAACCGCTATGCAGACGTGTCCAGCATGACAGCTGTGCATACCAACTGCGCGACTGCAACAGCATTCAGGGATGTGCGCAAGACCGCAACCTGGACAGGTCTACCGCATGTCCTCTACCGCAACGACATCTGCTACGTTCAGGAGATCGTCACGGTCTGCGCCAAGGAAGGATACTATGTGTCGCAGGTGTTCGACACGACCATGGACGTCCCGAGGTACGACCTGATCGAGTGGCGCGAGATCAAACCTGACGGCACGGACATCGAGATACAGTCGCGCGCCGGCAGTTCGGCCGAGGCGCTGGCGGCGGACGAGGATTGGAGCGCCGTGCCACTCGATGCTAACGGAGGATCGCCTGGGGCGAGCTACCTGCGTTACGTGCAGTTCCGCGCTCGCCTGGTTTCCGACGATGCGGTAGGCGCCACGCCATTGCTCAGAAGCGTGACGATCGGCTGGCCGGGCGAAGACCGGATCGTGGACGTCGGCGGCGTGATTACGGTCGGCCCGGACTTCGGCGCCTATTCGCTGACCGTGGACGGGGAGAAGGTTATCAGGGGTCTCCATGTAGCGCTCGAGATCTATAAGGATGTTCCAGGGACAGGCGGCGCCAAACGCTTGACCTCCAGCATGAGCATTGAAGTCGAACCGCGTAACTCATACAAATAATGCAGTCGGTAGCGGAGGGCTGAACCATGAATATGAGACTGAATATGACCCAAGGAAAGTCGGGGTTTGCCTTGGTGACGGCTATCAGCATCACCATGATGATCGCCATGCTGGCAAGCGCGATCTATTCGGTCGCGAGTTACCAGGTTCGGGCCGCGCGCAAGACGCGCGAGTTCCTGAAGGCGCGCGTGATCGCCGAAGCCGGCGCGAACGCTCGCTACAACGAAATCAAACATTGCTTCGCTGAAGCGGACTTCGATACAAACCCGGAAATAGCGTTCGGTGGCGGCAAATACCAGACCACGCTGGAGTCGGCCGGCACGAATCGCGCGCTTCTGACCTCGGTCGGAAAGTGCGGCATCTCCAGCGCAACCATCACGCTCTCGCTCCGCAACTTCCCAAAGGTCGCGAACGCGAGCACCAACACGACCGAATCTGCCCCCTGGGAGGACGTTGCCATGTTCACGCCAGGCACGATCAGGATCAACGGCTCTCCGTCCGCCAGTGTCAGTGGCGATGTTTTGTGTGGAGATCTGGACGAGAAGAAGGGATGGCCCTATGAGGGCGAATGCACTGAGGGTGCCTCCGGCAACATCAACGAGTGGTTCGATGTCACGAAATACACGCCGTTCGCCTACCGTTGGACCGGCACCGCCGCGGCCCTTTCGCAAGCGATCAAGGATAATCCGGCGCAGTTCGATGGACAGATCGTGTTCTTCGATGGAGTTGACGAGGTCAGTATCGAGTCCTGCACATTGAATTGCTGCCTGATCACGGCGGGACCAATCAGCGTGACCGGGGGCGCGGTCTGCAACGGCGTGAATGGCTTGCCGACCCTGGTCTCGGTAACCGGCAGCATCGCGTTGCATGGCGGGCCGGAGATCACCGGCGCGATCGTAGCGGTAGGCGGCAGCATAGCGTCAACTGGCGGTGGTTCAGCGGCTCTAAATTTCACAGGCCCGTTGGTGGCTCAGGATGGCATCACATTCGGCGGTAGCGACGCGCTGGAATACGACGCCGACAGAGCCGAATTCAAGCCGCCCGATTCGGAAATAGTGACGGACAATACGGTTATCATCGCTTGGCAATAAGGTGTGTGGTCAACGCGTAGACGCAAGGCATTCCGGTCGCATGTGCCGGGGAGGAGGGGTATTTGGTTTCATCCGTGCAGAGCAATAATATCGGCAGCGGCAACAACAAGCACTCCAAGACCATGCGCCTGGACATCCTGCCGGGCATCGGCTCCAGTCCGTTCGCGGTCCGAACGCGCGGCGAGGCCAGCGATCTGGATGCGCAGCCGCGGTTGGGCTCGGAGTTTTTTCGGCAGCTATTCCTGAACGCTTACGACGCCACGCTGATCACCGACATGCAGGGCGAGGTGGTGAAGGGCAACCTGCGGGCGCACGAGTTCCTGGTGGGCGAAGGCGAGTCTCTGCTGGGCGTCAATATCGTGCAGATCATCTCGGGTGCCGACGACAGCCTGATCGCCAAGCTGACGTCTTTGTTGGCTACCGAACGTTTCGCGCGCATCAACGCCTGGTGCCAGCGCAGCGACCAGAGCTACTTTCCCTCCGAAATCGCCGTCCACCGCCTGCGGGACGGCGCGGCGCAATACCTATGTTTCTTCGTGCGTGACATCACCTGGCGCAAAGAGACCGAAGAGCGTCTGCAAACCGTAGACACTGCCGTGCGCACCGCGCGCGCCGGCATCCTCGTCAGCAGCCTGAAGGGACAGGTGATCTACGCCAACCAGGCCATGAGCGGCCTGTGCGGCCGTGATGCCGGCACGCCCCTCAAGGGCGCCCATCTGGAGAACTTGATTGCCGATGCCGGCGTGGCGCAACAGTTGCTTGAGACTGTCCGCGACGGCAAGGCCTGGCACGGCGAAGTACAGCTCAGCCGCCCCGATGGCACGAAGGTGGTAACGGAGTGCGACGCCGTCGGCAATGTGGACACTGAGGGAGAGTTGGCCGGCGTGGTGCTGTCGTTCGTGGACATGACCGACCGCCAGAGGGCCGAGCAGGCGGAACGCGACATCGAGCGTAATCGGGTGATGATGGAAAGCATCGGCGGCGTCTGCCATCATCTCGGGCAGCCCGCGACGGTCCTGCTGAACAGCATCGAGATGATGATGCGCCTCAGAGAGGCCGACGCACAGGACCGCGAGGAGCTGCTCAAAATGTCCCTCTCGGCGGCGGAGTCGCTGAGCTCCACCTTGCGCGAACTGAACGACCTGCGCTGCTACCGCACCGAGCCCTATCTGTCGGGAGACGATCCGGACTACAGTCGCATCGTCGCACTCTGAGCGCGGTCTGGAAGATGGTGGTGGGGCTTGGATTCGAACCAAGGAAGGCATAAGCCAGCAGATTTACAGTCTGCCCCGGTTGGCCGCTTCGGTACCCCACCGCGCCGTCACGCGGGGGCTACCCGCCCGCGTCAACAGCAACGCACACTATGTCAAAGAGCGGCGACGAGTGTCAACGGCGATCTGAATGGACGTTTCTCGCGGGTTTTTACATACTGGTGGCATCGCGTCGGAAGCGCCGCTGAACCACGAATACTCCGCCATGCCCCCTACCTC